>JAEEVI010000030.1 GCA_016287035.1 Bacillota bacterium | reverse complement strand
CTATCGGCTGCACGCCCTTGTTCTCGAGGTCCGTGAGCACGTTGCGCACGTTTGCCACGCTGAAGGATATGTAATTCGGGGAAGTCATGAGGTGGTTCGTCGTTCCCCAGTTGCCGAGGCCGCAGATGTAGACCGCGGGCTTGTCCTCATCCTTTACGGAAGCCGTGCGCGAGCTTATCTCGCCGCGCTGGGCGTCGATATACGCGATCAGGTCTTCGGCCTTCTTCTCGTTTCCGAAGATCGTTCCAAGGAGCCTCATCGACTGCGCGAAAGCGTCGTCGAAGACGCCGGCGCTGCCGACCTTGAGGGTCACGACGGGAACGCCGAGCTGCTCCTGCAGCGCGTCCTCCTTTTCGACGTCCTCATACTCGGATATGACGATATCGGGATCGCACGCGAGTATCTTCTCGGCCTCCGCAGCCTGGGCGTTGGGACCGCCGACTCCGCACGAGGGAAGCGTTTCGAATATATCGCCGTACGCGAGCACGTACGGGCGCGCCACGGAGTCGAACATCTTCGGGCGCTCGGATAGCGACGCGTTGTCTATATCCTCTACGCCGCACAGCAGCGAGACGTCGCCTATGTAGCTGTACATCCTCAGCGCTCCGGCGCCGATGCAGACGACCTTCTTATAGCTTCCGGGCACGAGTTCGAGCTCTCTGCCGATCATGTCGGTGACGGTGACGGGCTGAGGCTCCGCGGGCTGCGCGGGCGCCGGGTCCGTCTGCGCAGGGGCTGCCGGCTGCTGAACGTCCGTCTGCTGAGGCTGCGCCGGCGCGGTGGACGCCTGACGCGTTCCGCAGGCGCTCATCGAGAGGAGCATCGCGATCGCGAGCACGAGGGCCGCGGCCTTTCTCATATTCATATCCTTTTGCCTCCTGTTATCACTTTTTTGCCGTCGACGTCGACTATCTTCACGTCTATGCCGAAGACGTCCCTGATCGCGCCGGCGGTCATCACATCCGAAGTACCTGAATATTTAACGGCGCCGTCCTTCATGAGGAAGAACCTGTCGCCGAGATCGAGCGCATGATTGAGGACGTGCAGGGATGCGAGGATCGTCATGCCCCGTTCCCTCGCGGCCTTTCTCGCTTCGTCTATTATGAGCAGCTCGTTCGCCATGTCGAGATTCCCCGTAGGCTCGTCGAATATCAGCATGAGCGGCTCCTGCGCGAGCGCCCTCGCTATGGCGACCTTCTGCTTTTCGCCGCCGGAGAGCGTCTCCGCGTTCCTGTGCGCTATATCCGAAAGCTCCATCTCCGCGAGTATCCTTTCGACGACTTCGAGGTCGCCTCTTCCGGCCCTGAGCCCGAAGCGCGAGACCCTTCCCATGAGGACCGAGTCGAAGACGCTCAGCTGGCCGAAATGTATGTGCTGCGGGACGTAAGCTATGCGCGACGCCCTCTCCCGCGCCGGAAGCGCGAGCAGATCCTCGCCGCCGAGCTCGATCGACCCGCTCCGGGGGGCGTTTATCCCCAGGATGTTCCTGAACAGCGTCGTCTTTCCCGAGCCGTTCCTCCCGAGAAGTATCCCGATCTCGCCGCGCCCGAGCTCCAGATCCACGCCGAGGAGGACCTCCGGAGAGCGCCCGGAATATCCGAATCTCAGATCTTTTATGCTCAGCATCAGCGGTGGTCCCCCCTCGAAAATATGACGGCGATGAAGAACGGCGCTCCGAGCATCGAAGTTATCGCGCCCACGGGCAGCGCCGAGCCGTTCCCCATGCTCCTGGAAAGAGTGTCCGCGAGCAGGAGCAGCAGGCTGCCCGATAGCAGCGAAGCCGGTATCGAGTATCTGTGATCCTGCCCTATCAGCTTCTTCACGACGTGCGGGCAGATGATCCCGACGAAGCCGATCATCCCGAGGAACGAGACGCACACCGCGGTGATCACCGACGCCAGCAGCATCGATGCGGATCTCAGCAGGCTGACGTTGACGCCCATGCTCCTGGCAGGCTCGTCGCCCGAAAGCAGCGCGTTGAACTTCCAGCTCAAAACGGCGAAGACGGCGGCGCAGACAGCTACGATGACGAACATTATCATATCCGTTTTATAGGTCGCCCTGCCGAGATCTCCGAAGGTCCAGATGACGGCTGCCGACAGCCCGACGTCCGTCGCGTAGAACTGCAGTATCGTCGTGGCGGCCGTCCAGACGGAGCCGATCGCTATGCCCGCGAGCACCACCACGTTCGGCGAGAAGGCGCGCACGCGGCAGAGTCCGAGTATCAGAAGTATTGAAAGCACGGAGAATATGAACGCCATCAGCGACGTCGCGTACGGATTCGCTCCGGCCGTGTAGCTCGTAAGGTTGTTGCCGGTCGAAAGGAACCCTCCGGCAAAGGCTATTATCGAAAGGTTCGCGCCGAACACGGCGGCGTTGGAGACGCCCAGCGTCGACGGCGAAGCCATCGGATTGTTGAGGTCCGTCTGCATTATGAGGCCCGAGACGGAAAGCCCCGCGCCCGCGATGAGCGCCGCGAGCACGCGGGGAACGCGTATGCCTCGCATTATCCTGACGCTCGCCTCCGTCCCCTTCCCCAGCAGCGCCGCGAAGGCCTCGCCGGCCGGCATGCGCGACGAGCCGGCGAAAAGGCACACGAAGGCCATGACGACCACCGCTACGGCGAGCAGCGCGACCGCCAGCATCCTTCTTCTGTTTTCTCGCCTCAGGCTCTCGTTCATCCGTCCTCCGCCGGCAAAAGCGGCATATCATGTTCTCAAACATCGTGATTATACAGGCACCGCGGGCGCGGCGGAAGCCCCTGCGGGGGTTATTCGGTGCAAAAAAGACCCCCCGCGGGGGTTGCCCGAAGCGTCGGTGAACGCTAAAATAGCATAAAAAGGAAGAAAGGAGCCCTCCCCGATGCACGAACACGAACACGAGCACGAACACACGCACGGACACGTCCACGCTCACGTGCACGATCCCGCGGAGAAGCGCCGCCAGATAAACAGGCTGTCCCGCGTCATAGGTCACCTCGAGCGCGTAAAGTCGATGCTCGAAGCCGACGACGACTGCGCGGAGGTCCTCATCCAGCTGTCCGCCTGCCGCTCCGCGCTCAACGGGCTCGGGAAAGAGATAATCAACGATCACATAACGCACTGCATCGCCCACGCCGTCGAGGACGGAGATACGGAAGCGATCGACGAGTTCCGGAAGGCGATCGAAAAGTTCCTGTAGCAGGTAATAAGAAAAAGAGCCGCGTCCCGCGAGGGGATGCGGCTTTTCAGCTTTTCGGGCGGCGCTAATTGAACAGCGTCGGCATGGTGAGCCTGGGCAGGAACGTGGTTATCGCCGGAACGTACGTCACCAGCATCAGCACCACGAGCAGCACCAGAAGGAACGGTATGACTCGTTTCGAGACGTCCTCCACCCTGCACTTTCCGACCATCGCGCCGGTGTACAGGCATACGCCCAGCGGCGGCGTGAGGTTTCCGATCGACAGGTTCAGGATCATCATGAGTCCGAAGTGGAGCGGATTCATGTTGAGAGCCGAGATGAACGGGATCAGGATCGGCGTCACGATTATGAGCAGCGAACCTGTCTCCATGAAGCAGCCCGCTATGAGGAGCAGGATGTTGATCATCAGAAGGATGATTATCTTGTTCGTGGAGATCGCGCTCATCGCGGCGAATATGTGCTGCGGGATCTGCTCGGAAGCCATGATCCAGCCGAAGACGCCGGCGCTCGCCATTATGAACATGATGTTCGCGGAGCTGACGACGCCCTTTACGAAGATGCCGTAAAGGTCCTTGAAGGTGATCTCCTTATATACGAACACCGATACGATCACGCCGTACACCACGGCGACGACCGCGGCCTCGGTCGGCGTGAAGATGCCGCCCAGAACGCCTCCGATCATGATCAGCGGAGTTCCCAGAGCCCACAGGGCGTTGCGTATGAAGAGTATCTTTTCCTTCGCGGTCTTCTTTCCGGAACCGGTGTAGCCGCGCCTGATCGCTATGAAGAAGCACAGCAGCGAGAGCGCCACAGCCATTATGATGCCTACGGGTATGCCGGCCATGAACAGTCCGACGAGCGAGGTGCCCG
>JAEEVI010000029.1 GCA_016287035.1 Bacillota bacterium | reverse complement strand
GTATGTAGCATCTCACGCCGAGCCCGGAGGCCTCGCGCACGACGCTTCCGGTCACGTAGCCTCCCGTCCCGATGACGACGTCCGGGCGGAACTCCTTTATGATCGCCTTCGCCTGAAGGCTGCCCTTCACGTAGTCCGCGGCCGTCCTGAATATCTTGAGGGGGTTGTGCCTGTCTATGCCGCTGGCGTCGATGCTCTTTATGTCGTAGCCCGCGCCGGGGACGAGCCTGTTCTCCATGCCCCTGCGCGTGCCGATGAACAGTATCTCCGAGCCGGGCTCACGTTTCGTTATCATGTCGGCGATCGCTATCGCCGGATATATGTGGCCGCCGGTCCCCCCGCAGCTAAGTATCGCTCTCACAGCTCAGCCTCCCCCGCTTCCTCGAACGGCGCGTCGTCGCGCTGGCGCGAGACGTTTATCACTATCCCCATCAGCGACAGGAATATCAGCGTGGCGTTGCCGCCCTGGCTTATGAACGGCAGGAAGACGCCGGTCGGGAAGAACGACGCCGAAACTACCGCGATATTGAGGATGACCTGCAGCGCCAGCAGTATCGCGACGCCGGACGCGAGCAGCATCCCGAAGGAGTCCTGCGCCCTGACGGCGACCTTGCAGCAGCGCCAGATGAGCAGAAGGAACAGCAGCATCAGCACGATCACGCCGGCCAGCCCCAGCTCCTCCCCGATTATCGCGAGGATGAAGTCGTTCTGCGGTTCCGGCAGGTACAGCGTCTTCTGCATGCTCTGTCCCAGGCCGACCCCGGTTATGCCTCCCGAGCCCTGCGCGAGCAGCGACTGGACGACCTGATAGCCGCTGCCGAGAGGATCGGCGAACGGATCCATCGCTGTCTGCACGCGCTGCATCATGTACTGGCCCTGAGGCAGCATTATGGCGACGACGAACATGCCCGCGCCCGCGAGCAGGCCGCCTAAGAATATCACTTTGGAGAGCCCCGCGACGAACATCATTCCGACGACCATGAGGCCGATTATGCCCGCCGTCGAAAGGTTCGGCTGCTTGTAAATGAGCAGGATGACCACCAGCGTAACGAGGGCCACGGGCCAGATGCCTCTGAACGTCCTTATCCTGTTCCCGTCGACGCTGTAGAACGCCGCGACGAAAAGGATCAGAGAGAATTTGATGACCTCTCCGGGCATTACCGTGAACAGCTTGAAATCGAGCCATCTCGTCGCGTTGTTCAGCGTTATGCCCATAGGCGTGAATATCAGCATGAGCAGCACGAGCCCCGCCGCGAGGGCGATCAGCGACACGTACCGCAGCCTGTGATAGTCGAAATACGAAAAGAATATGAGCGCGGCCCATCCGAGGATGAACCACATCATATTGTCGCGCAGGAACCTGTACGGATTGCCGAACTTGCTGAGGGCGCTGTAATAGCTGGCCGAGAACGCCATGACGATACCGAATATCGACAGGACGAGCGTCAGCACCAGGAGCGGAAAGTCCGATTCCTTATATCTCTTTTTTGTCTTCAGCTTTTCCTTTTTAGCCAATCCCTTACTCCAGCGCGTTAACGAGAGCCTTGAAATCCCTGCCCCTCACCTCGTAGCTCGGATACATGTCCCAGCTGGCGCTCGCCGGCGAGAGCAGCACGGTGTCCCCGGGCCCGGCCAGCGCGTGCGCGCGCGAAACGCATTCCTTCATGTCGGCGCAGTATATCATGTCCTTTTCGGGGAAGCCGAGCTCGGCGGCCCTCTGTCCGAACCTCTTCGCGGTCACGCCCATAAGCAGGAGGTATCTCACCTTGCCGCCGAACGTTTCTATCAGTTCCGTAAAGTCGGAATTCTTTTCGTAGCCGCC
Source organism: Bacillota bacterium (assembly GCA_016287035.1). Taxonomy (GTDB): domain Bacteria; phylum Bacillota; class Clostridia; order Peptostreptococcales; family Anaerovoracaceae; genus UBA1764. The sequence goes on along the minus strand of JAEEVI010000029.1, from coordinate 13,348 downwards.
CGCTATCAGCAGTATCGGCGTATCTGTCGCCTCTATCGCCTTGATGGACGAATCGGGGTTCGTCCCCTTCGAATCGTTGACGTAGCGCACTCCGTCCAGCTCGCGCACGAACTCCATGCGGTGCTCGACGCCCTGGAACTCCGCTATCGTCTTCCTGATGATCTCTTCGGGGATCCCCGCGCAGAGGCAGACTGCCGCCGCGGCGAGGGCGTTCTCCATGTTGTGGGCGCCCGGTATGCTTATCTCCGTTATCTCGAACGGCTTTTTATTCTTTCTCGAGAACGGCACGCAGACGGGGCCGCGGCATTCGGCGGCCAGCTTCGCGCAGAGCGGATCGTCCTCGTTATATACGAAATAGTCCTCCGGCCCCTGGTTCGCGAAGACGAGAGCCTTGCAGCGGACGTACTCCTCGAAGCTGCCGTGGCGGTTCAGGTGGTCTGGCGTCAGATTGAGGATCGCCGAGATCCTGGGGCGGAAGGCCGACGTCGTTTCGAGCTGGAAACTCGAGACCTCCGTCACCATGTACGTATCTTCGCCGGCGTCGGAAACGCACGAGGTCACGGGAACGCCTATGTTTCCGACGACTCTCGTGTCGGCGCCCCAGGCTTTGAATAGCTCGCCCGTGAGCGTCGTTGTCGTCGTCTTTCCGTTGGTGCCCGTTATCGCGACGAACCGTCCGCGGCAATGCTCGTACGCGCATTCGAGCTCGCCCGTTATCCTTATTCCGAGGCTCTTCGCCTTCTTAACGAGCTCTATGTCGGTCGGAACGCCCGGGCTCATCAGAAGCTCGTCGAAGCCCGCGGGATCCGGAGCGTCCCCGAATACGAGCGACACTCCGAGCGAAGCGAGCTGCTCGAGCTCCTCCGCAGGGAATTCCTCAGCCTTCTTCGAATCCCAGACAGTAACGCCGCATTCGCCGGCGAGCAGCTTCGCGGCCGATATTCCGGACTTGCCCAGTCCCGCTATAAGAACTTTCTTTTCAGACATAAGACATTACCCCTTAAGCCATCGACATTATCAATTCCATTATAAGGCACAGCGCGGCCGTCGCGCACGTGAACACCGTCACGACCTTCTTTTCGTCCCATCCTCCGAGCTCGAAATGGTGGTGGATGGGGGCCATCCTGAAGAACCTGCGGCCGTTCTGCGTCTTGAAGACCACGACCTGTATTATGACCGACAGCGCCTCGAGCACGTATACGCCGCCCGCTATGGGCAGCAGGAACTCGTAGTCGCTCAGCACCGCCGCTGCCGCCAGACCCGCGCCGAGCGCCAGCGAACCGGTATCGCCCATGAAGACCTGCGCGGGATGCCTGTTGTATACGAGAAATCCCAGGCAGCTGCCGCACATTGCGGCGAGAAATATCATCGGACCTCCGCGCATCACCGTGCAGAGGCAGAAGCTGACGACGGCGGTCACGCTGGCCGCGAGGCCGTCCAGACCGTCCGTCAGGTTCACGGCGTTCGTCATCGCGACCATCACGAACACGACGAAAGGTATGAGCATCCATCCGAAGTCCACGTATCTGTTGGCGACCGGTATGAACACGAGCGTCGACGTATGGCTGCGGTATATCGCCACGATCACCGCCACGAGCGTCTGCAGGAGGAACTTCTGCGGAGCGGTGAGCCCCAGGTTCCTCTTCTTTACCACCTTGATGTAATCGTCCGCGAAGCCTATGGCGGCGTACGCGAGCATCGCAAGGACGCACATGGCCGCGTATCCGGACCTGCCGAATATAAGCGCGGAGACGGAACACGCCGCTACGATGGCTATGCCTCCCATCGTCGGCGTTCCGGCCTTGGACTGATGCGACTGCGGGCCCTCCTCCCTTATGCTCTGTCCGGCCTTGAGCCTCCTGAGCACGGGAAGCAGAAAATGCATTACGACGCAGCATACGCACGCGGCCGCCGCGAGCGGCATGAGTAGCTTTATCATTATCTCCATGTTGAGCTTATCCACGTTATTCCTCCCCGCGGCAGGCTCTTCGCAGAGCTTCCGCGACCCTGCCGACGCCCGTCGAATTCGATCCTTTTACGAGAACGGCGTCGCCCGGCATGACCAGGGACGATATCCTCGCCGCGGCGGCGTCCGCCGACGGGAACCTTACCGCGCTCATCTTCGACGAGACGGACAGCGCGCCCTGAACGTAATATTTAGCGCTCTCTCCCACCGCGATAAGAAGATCGACGCCGCATTCGGCGGCCTTTTCGCCTGTTTTAATATGTCCTTCCGTTTCGGCGCTTCCGAGCTCGTACATATCCGCGAGCACGGCGACCCTGCGGCCGGCCTTTACGGAAGCAAGAACGCCGAGCGCGGCCGCCATCGAGGCGGGGCTCGCGTTGTAGCTGTCGTCTATAAGATACACGTCGCCGAGATCCTCGGCGCTGAGCCGCCCGGTCTCTCCGCTCGCGCCGGCGAGAGCCTCCGCGCAGGCCGCGGGGGATATCCCGTACCACAGTCCGCAGGCGAACGCGAGCGCCGCGTTCCCAGCGTTGTGGACCCCGAGCAGTGGAAGGTCCACGCGTATCGAGGAGCGCTTTCTGCTGAGCTCAAAGCTTATCCCTTCGGCGCCCCTGTCGGTCACGTCCGTGATCCTTATCTCAGCCTCCTCAGAGGTCCCGACGGGCACCGCGACGAAATTGCGCGCGGTCCGCTCGTCCAGGTCCGCCCTTCCGAGGAAATCGCTGTCGCAGTTGTATATGAGAGGATCCTGAGGATCCATATGCTTCGTTATCTCCAGCTTCGCGTCGGCGATCGCCTCGCGCGAGCCGAGCTTCTCGAGATGAGAGATCCCAATATTCGTTATGATGCAGCACTCGGGACGTATCCAGGAGCAATCCTCCTCTATCTCGCCCTTTCTGTCCATGCCCATCTCGAAGACAACTGCCTCCGTCGTCTCGTCGGCGAGGAAGCATGTCAGCGCGAGCCCGAGATCGGTGTTCAGATTCTTCTGCGTGCGCACCGTGCGGTATTTCGCGGACATGACGGCAGCCGTGAGCTCCTTCGTCGTCGTCTTTCCGACGCTTCCGGTGACGGCTATCCTTTTAAGGGAGAACTGGCCGATGTACGCCGCGGCCATCGCCCTGAGGGCCTGTCTGGCGTCCTGCGCCAGTACGATCGCCGTATCCGTATGTGTCTGGAGGAAGTCGCTCGCCTTCTGCGGGTCCGTCATCAGGAACGCCCTGCAGCCGCTTTCGTACGCGCCGGGCGCGAAATCGTGACCGTCGTTGCTCTCGCCCTTTATGCAGACGAACAGCGATCCTGCCTGCGCCTTGCGCGAGTCGATGCATACGCTTCCTACCTGGATGCCGTCCTCCCCGAACAGCCTCCCTTCGGCCGCAGCCGCTAAAAATCTGATGTCTGTAAGCTTCATCCCTGACCTCCGCGATCCGTCAGTCTATAACTTCGCGGTCGTTGAGGGCGCTGTTGAGCTCCGCGTCCGACGCTCCGCCGACGCTGCCGCCCGTGCCCTCGGTTATCTCGTAATACAGCGTGACCTCCGACCTTCTCGTCGTCTCCGCGCCGCCCTTGGGGTACTGATCCGTGATCACTATGTTGTCGAGCACCTCCGTCGCCGGCGACAGGACGCCCTTGAGACCCCTTCCGCCGAGCACTCCGAGCGCGTCCTCGGCGCTCTTTCCGGTAACGTCCGGAACGGAGATCTTCTTGCTGTCCATCGCCTGCTGCTGCTCTTCCGTGTACTGCGGAGTGACGTCGAGGTACTTGAGGACCTCCTGCATTATCTCCTTCGCGCACGGGGCCGCGGTAGAGCTTCCGTAGAGGACGCCTCTGGGCGTATCGACTATGACAAGTATCACGAACTTGGGATCGTCGATCGGCGCCACGCCTATGAACGACGCGTACACGTCCGTATCGGAATAGCCGCCGCCCTCGGGCTTGTTAGCCGTACCTGTCTTTCCGCCTATGCGGTATCCGGGGACCTTCGCGTTTCCGCCGCCGCCCTCGGAGACTACCATCTCCATTATCGAGAGGACGTCTTCGGCCGTCTGCTTTGAGACCGACCTGCTCTTTATGACAGGATCGTACGATTCGACCACGTTGCCGTCGGGATCGAGCAGCGCCTTAACGAGCCTGGGCTGCATGAGATATCCTCCGTTGGCAAGAGAACCGATCGCCGTGACGAGGCTCACCGGCGTTACGGCTATGCCCTGTCCGTACGACATCGTCGCGAGGCCCACGGGACCTGCCGTGCGCCTGTTCTGCAATATGTTCGAGGATTCTCCGGGGAAGTCTATGCCAGTCTTCTCGGTGAGTCCGAACGCGTCGAGCCCCTCGTAATAGGCTGTGAGCCCGAGCCGCTGCGCGAGCTGTATCATTACGGGGTTGCAGGAGTTCTCTACGGCCTGCTCGAGAGTCTCGAGGCCGTGGCTCCTGGGATAATACCAGCATTTGAGCAGGTAGTCGGCGACCTGCAGCGTGCCGTAGCAGGTGAACGTCTCGCCGAGGTGCGTCACGCCCCTGTCGAGCGCTATCGACGTCGTGATGAGCTTGAAGGTCGAGCCCGGCTCGTATACGTCGCAGATGCAGAAATTCCTCCAGAGCTTGTTCCAGTACGCGACCTGCTCGTCCGCGGTGAGCATCGCGAAAAGATTCTCGTCGCCGTCAGCCGGGCGGCGCGGGTCGTTGGGATCGTATTCCCCGGTCTGCGCCATCGCAAGGACATCGCCTGTCTTGGGGTCCATCATCATGCACATGACCCTGTCGGCGTTCGTCGTTATCTTCGCGGACGAGATCTTCTGCATGACGATGTACTGGATGTTCTCGTCTATCGTGAGCTGCAGGCTCGAGCCGTCCTCGGCGGCGTAGTACTTGTTGACGCCGTAGGGAAGGCTGTTGCGGGCGCCGTCGCGGTTGCTTATCCAGCGTCCGTTGAGGCCCGAAAGGTAGCTGTTGTACTGCAGTTCGAGGCCGGTAAGGCCTTCGTTGTCGTCGTTGGTGGTCCCTATGAGCTGCGAGGCGAAGCTCCCGAGGGGATAGTAGCGCTTGGCTCCCTCGACTATCTCGACACCTGCGAGCTGCTCGTCGCGGACGAGCTTCGCGGTATCGTTGTCGACGTATTTTTTAAGCCTTACGAGCGCCTTGTCGGAGGAAAGGACCGACATGACGTCGTCCTCTTCCATGTCGAGGAGCGCGGCGAGCGTGCGTGCCTCGCTGACCATGTTGCCCTGGACCTCGGCGTCCGTCTTGCCGTTGCCTCGCACCGAAGCCGTGCGTATCCATATCGTGTTCGCGGTCGCGCTTATCGCCAGCTGGTTCCCGTTGCGGTCGACTATGTCGCCGCGCACGGCGGCGACGATGCTGTCCTTGGTCTGCTGGTTCGTGGCCATGCGGGAATACTTCTCGCCGTTTATGACCTGGTTCCAGCCCATCCGCAGAGCAAGCGCCGCGAAGAGACAGCACGTTATGAGGAAGAACAGCCAGATGCGCAACCTGTTTTTTTCGCTTGTCTGAACGTTTTTCATAAAAAAACGGCGCCTCCGGCGCCGCTGCACGGTCTTATCTCGTGTAAACCGATTCCTTGAGAGCCAGAGCGAAGTCCTTGATGCCGCTGCCTGTGCGCAGGTACACTATCTGCTCGAATTCCGGGTAGACCATCCCCATCGCGAAGGCTCTGTCCTCTATCGTGGTGATGTTGGAAGCGCTCTTGATCTTGACTTCCATGTTGCGCACGCTGCGCTCAGCCTCCTGGATCTCTCTGTTTATGCTGTTTATGTCGTACTGGATCTCCGCCGAATAGGCCTTTATGCCTACCAGGCAGAGCAGGAAGCATCCGATGACGAGCAGGGACGCGAACATCCGTCCCTTGTCACGACTTCTTCCACGTTTTTCCGCGCCTCTGTCGCTGCGCGTAAAATTCGCCATCCGGTTTCCTTTCCGACTATAACTTCTCGATAACTCTCAGCTTGGCGCTCCGCGCCCTCGGGTTGCTCTCCAGCTCCTCCTCGTCCGGAAGGAGCGGTTTGCCCGTCACTTTCCTTACGTCCGCGACCTTGCCGCATACGCACACCGGTAGGCCCGGAGGGCACGTGCACGGATCGAGCCGCTTTCTGAACGCTTCCTTTACTATCCTGTCTTCAAGGGAATGGAAGCTTATCACGGCCAGCCGTCCGCCGGGAGCGAGGACGTCCATCAGATCGTCCAGAGCTCTTCGGAGCTGACCGAGCTCGTCGTTGACCTCTATGCGTATCGCCTGAAACGTGCGCTTCGCGGGATGAGGTCCTTCCCGCCTGGCCGCCGCCGGAACGGCCGCCTTTATGATGTCGACCAGCTGAAACGTGGTCTTTATCGCTTCTTTTTTTCGCGCCTTGCAGATGAAGCCCGCGATGCGCTTAGCCCAGCGCTCTTCCCCGTAGTCCTTTATGATCCGGAAAAGCTCGCCCTCGCTGTATCCGTTGACGACGTCCTCCGCGGTGAACGCGTCCTCCGCGTCCATTCGCATGTCCAGCGGAGCGTCGTTCATGTACGAGAAGCCTCTTTCGGGGTTGTCCAGCTGGAACGAAGAGACTCCCAGATCGAGCAGTATCCCATCGACCGCCGGTATGCCCAGCTGCTGCAGCACAGCCTTCATCTCCGCGTACGTGCTGTGAACGAAATGCTTTTCGCACGGACTCGGCTCCCTGTTGAGGAGCCTGTCGGAAGCCGCCGCGAGAGCGTCCTCGTCTCTGTCTATGCCGATAAAGCGTCCCTTCGGCCCGAGCTTCGCGCATACGCCCGAAGCGTGGCCTCCGCCGCCCAGAGTTCCGTCCGCGTATGTTCCGTCAGGCCTGACAGCGAGGCTTTCCAGCACCTGAGAGTACATGACCGGAACGTGCGAGAACTCCATCGACTACACCTGGTATCTTTCGCTGAACGCCTCGAGCTCCTCGGGCGCGAGCTCCGTACCGTTCTGGATACTGTCGAGCTTCTCCTTGGCCCAGATCTCGACCCTGTCCACGATGCCTATCGTGACCAGGTCCTTCTCTATGCCGGAGAGCTCCTTCAGCCTCTGCGGTATGAGCACTCTGCCCTGCTTGTCTATCTCGCACTCGAACGCGTAGCGGTAGATGTAGCGCCTGAATTCCCTTGCCCGCCTGTCGGACATCGGGAGCTTCGCGAGAGCCTCCTCCTGGGCCGCCCACGTCTGCATCGGATACAGGACGAGGCATTCGTCAAGGCCCTTCGTGAGCATGCACTTATAGCCAAGTTCTCCTCTGAACTTGGCCGGGATTATCATCCTGTTCTTGCTGTCCAACGAGTTGTTGTATTCGCCTGAGAGCATAAGTGCAGACACCATCCGCTGTAATTTCCTCCACTATACACCACTTTTGCGGATATATCAACATTTTTTAAGGAATTTAGCGCCACTTTACTCCACAAAATGAATAAAAAACGCCCATTAAAAAGCAGCCCCTGCTGCGGGACTGCTAAAAAATAAAACCGGGCGCACATCGCGCCCGGAACGGACAAGTCAAATAATGCTTTGCGCCCTATCCTTCAACTACCCTGTCATACCCTTCCGGATCGGTCGCGCCCTCGGTGTTTATGAGCAGAACGACAGAATCCCCGTTCATCCCCCAGAGCTTTCGGAGAGACTCGTCCTGAAGGATCCGCAGCAGCAGGCCGTACGTCACCGCGCCGGACTCGCCGGAGACGATCGCGGGATCGCCGCCATGCGGATGCGCGTAGGCGCGCATGCCCTGCTCCGTTATACAGTCGCCGCAGGCGCAGTAAAACGAGACGCCGTCCCTGAGGATCGGCCACACTACGCCGCATGGAGTCTCGCAGTTGAGCCCCGCCATTATCGTGGCAGCGTCCCCGCCGGTCGTGCTGATCCTGCCGTTTTTCGCCGAAAGGTAGACGCAAGCGACGTCGGCCGGCTCGACGATCGTCACGGCCGGTGGATCATCGCTGTACCTGTTGAGGAGATAGCCCGCGACTCCGCCCGCCATCGCGCCGACGCCGGCCTGAAGGAACACGTGCGTGGGGGCCTCTACGCCCAGCTGTTCGCACGCTTCGGCGGCGAGCGTCAGATACCCTTCGATTATCCAGCCGGGAGCTTTTTCGTAGCCCTCCCAGGAAGTATCCTGCAGCAGCGTCCAGCCGTTCTCTTCGGCGAGCCGCCGCGCGTGATCGACGGTCCCGTCGTAATTGAATTCCGTGACGACGGCCTCGCTCGCGCCCGCGTCCTCGATCGCCTTTCTCCTCGCCTCGGCTGAGCCTTTAGGCATGAAGACGTGCGACCTGCAGCCGAACAGCTTCGCGGCCCATGCCACGCCCTTGCCGTGATTGCCGTCCGTCGCCGTGGCGAACTCGATATCCTTGCAGCGCCCGCGGATCTCAGATGTCTGAAGATCGCCGAACGTTGACTTGCGGGGATCCAGCCCGAACAGCTCGCAAAGAGTCCTGAAGACCGCGTAGCTGCCGCCGAGCCCCTTGAACGCTTTCAGCCCGAACCTCGAGGATTCATCCTTGACAAAAATGCCTTTCACGCCGTACTTCCCCGCCGCCGCCGAAAGCGGGACGAGCTCCGTCCGACCGTATCCGGGAAGGCTCCTGTGAAAGCGCAGCACGTCGCGCGCCGCGTCCTGCGTGAGCATCCGATCGCTGCGCCATCCGGCAGGCTGCTCGTTGACGAGTATTCTGATGTTTTCCGATGTTATCTCTCTCATAAATAAACGATCCTTTTGCAGCCGGTCCACTGCGTTTCAGCGATCCAGCATATGCCGCCCCGACACGGAGCGCCGGCGGCGGCACGCGTCTTACTGTTGCTTTAAAGCGACAATAGCACGGTTTTTCGCAAATTCCCTCTTGTCTCGGAGCGGGCCGGCCTTTATTATTGTGTAACCGAGAAAGGGGGAACAGAATATGGACATCTTATTCTTAGACGCGCAGACGCTGTTCGGCTTCCAGCGCATCACCAGCTTTTCCGGCAGGATCGAAGACCTCGCCGCGGACCTCCTGGACTGGATAAAGGAGAAGAAACTGAAGGGCTGGATGATGTGGTACGCGGACATATTCAGGAGCAGCCCGGATGACGACTCTCTCGTATACGAGCACGTCGCGTCGGTCCGCATCAAGGGCGACGCGATATACCTCATCCCCGCCACCGAAAAGAGCAAGGCAAACGTCGATCCCATGAACCGTCCCTGGTGGACGATGATCGGATTCCTCAGGAGGTTTTACTACTAAAGGGCGAACTACAGGCCATTGTAAAACCCGACCGCGCCGTCGATCTCCTCCTGCGTCGGGTGGCCCTTCGCGATGCCTCCCACCAGCTTGAACGGACCGAAGGTGTCGAACCCCCGGCATCTGTATTCGCCGAGCTCCGGGCAGTTCCTGCTCTTCGCGACGTCGCGCACGGCCTTCAGAAAATCGCCCGTCGGGGCGCCGTGCGTGTAGATGAAGAACACCGGCTTGCCCTCCGGCAGATGCGACGCGGCGTATTCGACCACCTGCTTCGCAAAGCCGCCGTAATAGACGCCCGACGCGACGCCGACGCGGTCGAAGGCGCTCAGGTCTTCGTCTTTTGATTCCGTAACGTCTATCAGCACCGCCTCCGGATCGCACGCCGCTATCGCGTCAAGCAGCTTCTTCGTGTTCCCGTGATGCTTTGAATAATAGATTATAGCTGTTTTCATGGTCGCCCCCGTGCCGGCTACAAACAGCAGCTTACTTCGAAAACTTACACCTTGCATTTCAATAATATCACTCGAAAACGCCGAATCAAATACTCCTTTTATTCCTCTGTCACTTCGGCGCAAAGGCTGCCGGGATGGTATAATCATCACAGAAATGATCATCGGGAGGCCTGAACATATGACAAGATCCGAGCGCATCGAAAAGCAGAAACAGCATCTCGAAGAGATGCTGTCGTACGAGAGAAAACTGTGGGAGGCCGGGAAGGCGCTCGTCGCTGGCGTCGACGAGGTCGGAAGAGGCCCGCTGGCGGGGCCGGTGGTCACGGCGGCCGTCATACTCCCGCAGAATTTCGACGTCATCGGGGTCGACGACTCCAAGAAGCTGTCGCCGAAGAAGCGCGAAGAGCTGTTCGACGCGATAATGGAGCGCGCCGTCGCGGTCAGCATCGGAAGATCCGAGCCTGATGAGATCGACAGGATAAACATACTCGAGGCGACGAAAAAGGCGATGATTATGGCCGTAAACGGACTGCCGCGCAGGCCGGACCACGTGCTGATAGACGCGCTCACGCTCAAGGGGCTCGATCTGCCGCAGACGGGGATCGTGCACGGCGACGCGCTGTCGGTATCGATCGCCGCGGCGTCGATCATCGCGAAGGTCACGAGAGACCGGGAGATGGTCCGCATGGCGGAGATCTGGCCGGGCTACGCGTTCGAGAGCAACAAGGGCTACGGCACCGCGGCGCATTACGAAGGCCTGGCGGCGCTCGGCCCGTGCCCGATACACAGGAGGACTTTCCTGTAAGTTCGAAGTGCGGGCATGCGATCGATGATGTACTATGTGCATTCTTGCCTTTAGCTTTCATTTTGCACACAAATAACTTCATTTTTCGCTGTTTATCCCGCTTTTATGTGCGTGCGCGTCTGATTTTGTGTGTTTTTTGAAGAAAACGGCAATTTGGCACACACGCAGCTATCGCCGATCCCACGCGCCGGCGCAGGCATCGGTCCTGATCGCGCAGGAAGCTTGAAATTTCAAGGTTTGATCCGTGCGGAGATCGCCGTTTCCGGCGGCGGACGTGTATACCCCGCAGCGGCCCGGCCGTTGTGTGTATTCCAAGAGCAAGACGGGATAAAACGCACAAAAATGAAAGAAAACTGTGTATTTTTTATCATGCGGCGCCGATTTCGCACACAAGACTCATCAGGAGCGCGCATCGGCCGCTCAAAGTCCAAAACCGGCCGCGCGTCCAATGCGGGATCATAACGCAAAAGCGCTTCCGGATCTCCGGGAGCGCTTTATTTTCGTGTATTTCAGGTGCTTTGTCTGTCGGGGCGATGAGCGGCCCGCGGATCTGCGCCGCGTTTATTTGTCGGCGTCGATGAGCAGCTTGAGGATCTGCACCGCGTTCGCGGCGGCGCCCTTGCGGATCTGGTCTCCGCAGCACCAGAGCGTGAGGCCGTTGTCGTCGGTGAGGTCTTCCCTTACGCGGCCGACGTAGACGATGTTCTGATCGCTCGTGTCGATCGGCGTCGGATAATCGCGGCCGTCGATGTCGTCGACGAGCTTCGCGCCGGGGAACGCGGCGATGGCTGCCTTAGCCTCCGCGACCGTCACCTTTCTCTCGGTGCGGAGCGTCGCGGATATCGAATGAGAGCGCATTACGGGAACGCGCACGCACGTGCAGGTGACCTTGAGATCCGGATCGTGGAGGATCTTGCGGCCCTCGTTCTGCATCTTCATCTCCTCGTCGGTGTAGTCGTTGTCCGTGTAGGAGCCGATGAACGGTATCACGTTGCGAACGATCTGCGTCGGGAACTTCGTCGGCTTTATTGGCTCGCCAGCCGCGAGAGCATTCTCCTGCTGGGCGAGGTCGTCGATGCCGCCCTGTCCCGCGCCGGAGACCGCCTGATACGTGCAGGCGACCATCGTCTTGATCGGCGAGATCTTATGTATGCCGGCGACGGCCATCATCGTGATGATCGTCGAGCAGTTCGGGTTAGCTATTATTCCGTTGTTTTTGAACGCGTCCCCGCCGTTTATCTCGGGAACTACGAGGGGGATCTCCGGGACCATCCTGAACGCGGAGCTGTTGTCGATGAAGGTCGCTCCGGCCGCGACGATGTGGGGGGCCATCTCCTTGGCGAGGCCCTTTCCGACCGCGCCGAGCACGAAATCCATGCCCTCGAAGCTGTCGGGCTTCGCTTCCTGAACGACGATGTCCTTTCCCTTGAAGCTGATGGTCTTTCCCGCGGTGCGCGCGCTCGCGAGCAGGCGCAGCTCGTTCACGGGTATATCGTACTCGTCGAGCACCTTCAGCATCTCTCTTCCGACGGCGCCGCTTGCGCCGAGAACTGCGATATTGTAGCTTTTCATATCCTTTATTCCTTTCGATCTATAGACTGAGAGGAAAGCCTTCCTGGCCCTCCTAACCTGCGAATTCGTCGTGCAGAACGCGTATTGCCGTCTCGAAATCGTCGTTGGAGACGCCGATTATTATCGAGAGCTCGTCCGCGCCCTGCTTGATAGTTCGCACGTTCACCCGGTTCTCTCCGAGCGCTCTGAATATCTTGCCCGAGACGCCGACGTTGGCCGTCATCTTGCGGCCGACCGCGGCTACCATCGCGATCCTGTCCTGTATCTTGATATCCTCGACGTCGCACTCGCGCTTTATGTCCTCGACGACGTCGTACAGCTTGTCGCCGAGAGAGGCTGTCGGGACGACGACCGCGAAGCTGTCGAGCCCGAGGGTTATGTGCTCCGCGGGAGCGTTGTAATTATCGAGGATCTCGAGGCTGGCGCGCAGGGTCTGCGTGTCCTTCATGCCGCGCTTCTGGATCGTGAGGCTCGTGTAGTTCTTCTTTCCGGCGAGCCCTGTTATGAACCTCTCGGAACCGCTGCCGTCCTCGATCTTTCCGACGATCATCGTTCCGGGATGCGAGGGATCGTTCGTATTTCTGATGTTCATCGGGATGCCGATCTTCTTTACGGGACGGATCGAGTCCTCGTGAAGGACCGAAGCGCCCATGAGCGAGAGCTCCTGGAGCTCGTCGTAAGTGAGCTGCTTTATCGGAAGAGGATCCTTGACGATCCTCGGGTCTGCCATGAGTATGCCCGAAACGTCCGTCCAGTTCTCGTAAACGTCCGCGCCGACTGCCGCCGCGGCGATCGCGCCTGTTATGTCTCCGCCGCCGCGCGTCATGACCTTGACGCGCCCGTTGGGGAGCGAGCCGTAGAAGCCCGGTATGAGCAGATGTCCGAACTCCTTCAGTTTACCGTCGATGTACGCGTAGGTCTTCTTCTTGTCGAGCTTTCCGTCGAAGCCGAAGAATATGCATTCGGCCGCGTCGAGGAAGGTGTAGCCGAGATACTCGGCCATGAGCTTCGCCGTGAAGTACTCGCCTCTTGAGGCGATCTCGTCGACGGAGGTCTCCTTGCTGAGCGAGGAGGCGAACTTATCGAAATCAGACTCGACGTCGTATGAGAGCCCAAGCGCGTCTCTTATCTCAACGAAGCGGGCCTTGATATCGCCGAGTATGTCTTCGCAGGAAACGCCGTACGTGAGGTGCGCGTGACAGAGATAGAGAAGGTCTGTCATCTTGTGATCCTGCGGACCGCGCTTTCCGGCAGCCGAGACCACGACGACCCTTCTGTCGGGATCTGAAAGAACTATATCTCTGACCTTTGCGAACTGTCCGGCGTCCG
>JAEEVI010000028.1 GCA_016287035.1 Bacillota bacterium | reverse complement strand
GAGGATACGGCCATGTTGAACAGCTCGCAGTTCTCCATGCCCGCGGTGCTTTCGGCGAGCTTTCTGAAATTCCTGGCCTCCGGCTCCACGGCGTATATCCTTTCCCAGGAACCGGCGTACCCCGCGAACGAAGCGACGGTATCGCCCGTATACGCGCCGAGGTCGACGAACGTCTCGGAGGGTCCTATCCCGAGAAGCGGATAGCGTTCCGCGGGCGGCGTCTCGCAGCCGCGAAGGTACGTTATTCGCCCCGTGAGCTTGTAGCGCACTACGCTGTCGAACACGAGGACGCTCTGCCTGTCCGCGAGCCTGGCGCGGGCACGCGCAAGGTCTTCGATATGCTCCTCGGCGAACTCCGCGTCGAACAGCGGGCCTCCGCCGACGGGAAGATCCGGCGCGTACAGGTCCTGCTCCGAGGCGATCCTGTCTATCGCCGCGAGCACGTCCGGAAGATGGCTCCCGAACGCGAGCACTACAGCCATCTTTCCGAAGCGCTCCTTCGCCTGCGCGTAGCTCAGCACCGGAAAGCCCGCGAAGCTCCTGCTGCGCACGAAGCCGTCGCTGGCGAATATCCCGGACACCTTTATGCCGCGTTCCGCGAAGATCGCCAGTATCTTCTCCGCAGCGTCGCCCGTCCCGTAAAGGACGATCGGGACGCCCGCCCTGTCGAGCTCCGAGAGCCGGGGCAGCAACCAAGAGCCCGCAGGGACGCCGAAAACGCCTCTCTGCGGATCTTTTACGTATTTATCGATAAATTCTCCGGTCATCAGTAGGTCTCTATCTCTCCGGGCCAGTCGAGGATGCCTCCGAATTCGTACACCCTGCTGTACCCGGCGTTCGCCAGCTTCTGAGCGGCCTCCTTGCTCCTTCTTCCGCTGCGGCAGTACACGAGCATGGGCGTGTGGGGATACGAGTATCCCTCGAGCCGCTTTCCGTCCTCTATCTCCTCGTTGGGGACGCATACCGCGCCGGGGATGTGGCCGCTGTCGAATTCGTCGTATCTCCTGACGTCGAGCAGTATATAGTCCTCCTCCGAATCCATGATCTCCATCGCTTCTTCGGGCGTTATCATCTCGAAGGAAGGCCCGCCCCCGAACAGCCGGACGAGCTCCTCGAGCGCGTCGAGCGGAATGAACATGTCGGTATTGTGCGACGCGTATATCTTTTCCCCTGAGGCGTAGGCGACGCTGAGGCTCGCGCCGAAATCGTCGGGGAGGCCGTGCGTGAACACGTCTGTCCCGTTGAGCTTCGCAAGGCCGTATCTGTCTATGATATCCTGCACCTTCGCCAGAAGCTCCGCGCCGGCCTCGAAGGTCTTCTCCCCCCTGACCGATATAAAACCGCATTCGACGGCTCCGCCGGAGGTCTTCGCGCTGAACTCGTAGCGGTCGGAGCTCAGGAAGGGATGGTCCTCGAGCATGAGCGAAAGCAGCGACGCCGTGCAGCTGAACGACGTTATGTCTTTTGACTTTATCTCCTTCGCGGCGTTCGGATCGCTGTAATCGCTCGTCCCTCCGCATTCCGGCGGCTCGTCAGCCCCGCCCGGGGCCGGCTGGGGAACTGCCGGCGCGCCGGCCGGCGAGGCCTGGGGATCGGCAGGCGCGGCGTTCTGCGCTCCGCAGCCCGCGAGCAGGAGCCCGAAGACCGCGAATACGCAGACGGAACAGATTATCAATGCTTTTCTGATGCCCATGTGTTCTCCTGTTTTGTATCGCTTAAAGACTTGAGCGCGTGCCGCTCAGTCGTATTCGCCGTATTCGCATCCGGCCTTTTCTATGTGTATCCTGTCGACGAGCTTTCCGCCGCGCCAAAGCTGCGCCGTCCCGCGGCCGTTGCCGCCGTTCCACAGCCTGTTGTGGCGCTTCGTCCCGTTCGGGGCCTCGTAATTGACGAGAAGCATATCCGATTTATCGCACTCGAGGTCGACGACCATCCTGTCTCCGGACGCCGACTGATCCACGTGCCATATTATCTTTTCGTCCGTCTCGCGGCACTCGAACTCCGTCCTGCAGCGCGTCCAGAACTTCGAGAAGTTGAACTCGAAGGACTGACCCTCGTACCAGAACGCGGACAGCAGCTTCCTAGGCAGAGCGACAGGACCCACCTTCGGGCAGCCGCCTCCTATGTCGAAAACGCTGTTCTCAAGGCGCTTTCCGCTGATCTCGCTCGTGAGGTCGCACGAGCTTATCCACACCCACGGCGACGTGAAATCCTTTCCCCAGTTCTTGTCGGAATATCCGAAGGAGCGCGCCGGATCGGCGATGTACCTTTCGCCGTTCAGCGTGACCGTCCCGCTGAAGGCCGATTTCATGCCCTCCGCGTGCCAGAACATCTCGAACAGCTGCAGCCTTCTGAACAGGCTCCCCGCGCCGTAACCTACGTTGTAGGCGATCTGCTTGTCTATCCTGAGATCCCAGCTCATCGAGCCGCATCCGCACATCCATTCGAGGTGCGCTTCCGCCTCCCGCGGCGATATGTCCACAGAGCCCCGCAGCTCCGTCTCGGAAGCGAAGCAATCGTCCGCGCCAACCGAATACGGAACGCCCCAGTCGAGCCGCACGGCGTTCCAGCCGAAGAACCTGTGGAGCTGGACGGCGTCCCTTCCCCAGGAACCCGCCTTTACCATCAGGTACGACGGCTTTACGCCCTTCTCCCTGTTTTCCGGTAGCTGTC
>JAEEVI010000027.1 GCA_016287035.1 Bacillota bacterium | reverse complement strand
GATGCACAAGGCGCACAACTTCATCTCGATAATAGAAGCGGGATGCTGCCAGCTCGTGCCGGAAGACTTCAACCGCGTGCTGAACGCCACGCTCGCTTTCTGCAGGGAAAAGGGCTACAGCTTCTATCACAAGAAGCGCCACGAAGGGCTCATGAGGAGCCTCATAGTCCGCAAGGGGCGCAGGACGAACGAACTGCTCATAAACATAGTTAGCTCCTCTCAGGCCGAGTTCGACGAGGATGGATACAAAAATATTATTATGTCACTCGACCTCGACGCCAACATCGTCGGGCTTCTGCATACGATAAACGACAACGTCTCCGACGCGGTGTGCTGCGACGAGCTGCGCGTGCTGTCGGGCGTTCAGTACTACATGGAGGAGGTGCTCGGCCTCAGGTTCAAGGTCGGCGCGTTCTCGTTCTTCCAGGCGAACGTCGAGGCGGCAGAGCGGCTCTACCGCGACGCGATCGCGCTCATCGACGGGCTCGAAGGAAAGACGGTCTTCGATCTTTACTGCGGCACCGGGACGATCACGCAGGCGATGGCACTGCGCGCCAGGCAGGTCATAGGAGTCGAGATAGTGGAGGAAGCCGTGGAGTCGGCGCGCGCGAACGCGCGGCTGAACGGCCTCGGAAACTGCCGCTTCATATGCGGCGACGTCCTTCAGGTCCTGGACACGATAGAGGAAAAGCCCGACGTCATCGTGGTCGATCCGCCGCGCGGCGGTATCCACCCGAAGGCCATGGCGAAGATCTGCTCGTACGGAGTCGATCAGATAGTATACGTCTCGTGCAGCCCGAAGAGCATGGCCGTCAATCTGCGCACGGCGATAGCCTCAGGCTACGGGATCGCTTCCTGCAGGTGCTACGACAACTTCGCCTTTACGGAGCACGTCGAGGCCGTTGCGCTGCTTTCGCGGCGCCGGACCGCGCACGACGGTGATATCACAGCGACAGACAGATAAGATAAAGGGAAAAACATGTTCAAGGAATTCATACTGGAAAACTGGGCTCTGCTCCTGATAACGGCGGCTTTCGCGATCGTTCTCAAAACGACGATATTCATCGAGCGGAGAATGATCAAAAGGATGTACGTGCTGATCGCTCTGATATTCTCTCTTGCCGTCATCGTCTTCATCGAATTCTACCTGAGCGCCCGCGGCATGGCGGGGAATATAAGGCTCGTCCTGATGGCCGTCAGGTACAGCGCGACGCCGCTCATAATGGCCATGATCCTGTATACGCTGGTCAGAAGGGTCCGCTGGTCCGCGTTCATCCCGGCCGCCGTCTTTGCCGTCATCAATTTCGTTTCGATCCCGACAGGCATCGTGTTCAGCCTGGGAGCCGACGGTTCGCTGCGGCGCGGCCCGCTCGGCTATCTGCCGTATATAGCGGTCGGCGTCTACAGCGTCGTATTGATATGCGCGATGTACCGCAACAGCACGAAGCAGTCGTCGGAGGTCATACCGATCGTGTTCATGGCGCTCTCGTTCCTGTCCGGACTGATACTGCCGTTCGTTCTCGGCAGGGACTATTCGAAGATATTCTGCACGACCATAATGATCGCGCTGTTCGTCTATTACGTCTTCTCGATCCTTCAGCTCACGAGCAAGGACCCGCTGACGGGGCTGCTCAACCGCCAGGCGTATTACGCCGCTGTCCGCGACGATCCGAGGAGCATCACGGGCATCGTCTCTATCGACATGAACGGGCTAAAGGCGATCAACGACAGGGACGGCCACACCTCGGGCGACAGGGCGCTCGGAGTCCTCGCGGACTGCTTCATGCGCGCCAGGAATGACAAGCAGTCCGTTTACAGGGTCGGCGGCGACGAATTCGTCATCCTGTGCCGCCGTTCGTCGGAGAACGAGATACGCCAGCTCATAGAGCGCATACGCGGCAACCTTTCCGGAACGGGATACAGCTGTTCCATAGGCTACAGCTGCTCCCCGGACGGGGCGAGGGCGGCCGCGGAGATGCTCAAGGAGTCGGACAAGAACATGTACGCCGACAAAGAGGCTTATTATCTCGATAACGGCATAGACAAGTACAGATCATGAAAAGATCCGCGCCGCGGTGATGCCGACCATGCAGGCGCGTTTCCGAATGCCGCG
>JAEEVI010000026.1 GCA_016287035.1 Bacillota bacterium | reverse complement strand
GCGTATACCCACACGAGCGTAGCGATACTCGACGCGCTCAAGGCCGTCGCCATACCGACAGTCGAGGTCCACATATCCGACGTCGATTCGAGGGAGGACTTCCGGCGAGTGTCATACGCCGGGATGGCCGCGATAAAGACCATCAAGGGACTCGGTTTCGAGGGCTACCGGCAGGCGATGGCGGAGCTCGCAGGCTTCCTTAACGCGCGTTCCTGAGACGAGCCTTCCCCGCCCCGCGGTCCGCGGGGCGTTTTTTTATGCATTTTCCCTAAAAAGGGTGTAAAATAAATATGTATAGCGTCATTTAGGGAAAGATATGAGCATATTCAACATAGTAAGCCTTCTGGGCGGCCTGGCCATGTTCCTTTACGGGATGCGGCTCATGGGCGACAGCCTCAGGGAGAGCTCCTCGGGGACCTTCAAAAAAGTCATGGGGACTCTCACGGACAATCCTGTAAAAGCGTTCCTTCTCGGGCTGGCGGTCACCGCGGTCATACAGTCGTCCACGGCGACGATCGTGATAACCTCGGGCCTCGTCGGCGCGGGCATACTTTCTCTGCATCAGTCTTTGGGCATAATAATAGGGGCGAACGTCGGAACGACGGTAACGGGCCAGATAATCAGGCTTCTGGACGTAGACGACTCCGCCGTTTCCTGGCTGCAGTTCTTCCGGCCGTCCTTCCTCGCGCCCGTCGCTCTCATCATCGGCATCGTGCTCATAATGGGCTTCAGCTTCAGGAACTCCAAGGCCGCCGGCAACATAGCGATAGGTTTCGGCATCCTTTTCAGCGGTCTTCTCAATATGACGGGAGCCGTCGACGTGCTCAGCGAGAACGGCGCGTTCGACGCCCTGTTCTCGCAGCTCGGAGCCAATCCCCTGCTCGGATACCTCACCGGCGCGGGCGTCGCTTTCGTGCTCCAGAGCTCTTCCGCCACCATCGGTATACTTCAGGCGTTTTCAATGTCCGGCCTGCTAAGCTTCAAGGCGATCTACGCGGTCATCGTCGGCATCTACCTCGGCGACTGCGTCACGACGGCCATCGTGTGCTCCATAGGAGCCAAGGCCGAAGCCAAGCGCGTCGGGATGGTCAATATACTGTTCAACCTCAGCGAGACCGTCGTCGTGCTCGCCGGAGTGACGCTGCTCTACAGGATCGGCCTGCTCGGCTGGATCTGGAACGAGACCGTCAGCCCGGGCATCATCGCGAACACCAACACCATCTTCAACCTCGCGTGCTCCATCCTCCTGTTCCCGCTCCTCGGCACGTACGAGAAGCTAAGCAGAAAGATCGTCAAGGACGACGCCGCTCCGAAGAGCAGGTACGCCGACAAGCTCGAGGCCCTCAGCCCGAACTTCTTCCCGATGCCCGCCCTCGCGCTCAACAGCTGCTACGAGGCGCTCTGCACGATGCTCGACGCGTCCTGCAGGAACATAACGGCCGCGTTCGCGATCGTGCGCTCGTACGACGAGGTCCTCAGAGAGGGGATAGAGGACGAGGAGAGCGAGATCGACCGCCTCGCGGATTCCGTCAGCAACTATCTGATAGCTCTCTCGCCGCATATCAAGGCGGAACCGCAGGTGCGCATACTCGACGAGTACTACAAGGTGGTAACGGAGTTCGAGCGCCTCGGAGACCACGCCGAGAATATCGCCGAAGCCGCGGACACGCTGCTGCGCCAGGGAGTCGAGTTCTCCGACGTCGCGCTCCACGAGCTGGGCATAATAAAGGATCTGATCGACAGGATACTGGCGCATGCCAAGGAGGCCTTCGAGGGCCGCAGCGTGGAAGCCGCCAGACATATCGAGCCTCTCGAGGAGGTCGTCGACGATCTCGTGAACGCGCTCAAAGAGTTCCACGTCGGCAGGCTCCGCGACAGGGAGTGCAACGTATACGCCGGCACGTGCTTCCTCAACATGCTCACGGATATCGAAAGGATAGCCGACGTCTGCTCGAACATAGGCATAGAGGTGATCACGCGCGCCAATCCCGAGCTGGAGAACAAGGCGCACGATTACATAACGGCCCTGCACAAGGGCAGCGACGAGGCGTACAACGCCGAATACAACGCCGCGCACGACGAATACTTCGGACGGCTCGCGGAAGGCCCCCGCGCCTGATCCCGCGCCGCCCGGCCGGCAGCTCCGCTGCGGAAAGGAAAACAAATGAACGTAAACGGAGAACGCCTCAAGGCTCACATAGAAGCTCTCGCGAAGATCGGCGCCGATCCCGAGGGAGGCGTCACGAGATACTGCTTCACGCCGGAATACGAGGAAGCAGCGCTTCTGATATCCGGCTGGATGCGCGACGCGGGCCTCACGCCCAGGCGCGACGCCGCCGGAAACCTCATAGGCAGAAAGGAAGGCACCGATCCGTCGCGGAAGGCTATCGCGATCGGTTCGCATTTCGACACGGTCAAGCGCGCGGGGCAGTTCGACGGCTGCTTCGGCGTCCTCGGCGCGATCGAGATCGTGCAGACGCTCGCGGAGAACGGCGTCGAGATGAAATGGCCTCTGGAGGTCCCCTGCTTCGTGGAGGAGGAGGGCACCAGATTCGGAGCCGGGCTCCTCGGGAGCAAGGCGTTCGCCGGAAAGATAGACGGAAACTACCTTCGCAAGACGAAGGACCTCGAGGGAAAGCCGATAGCGGACACCTACGTTCAGTACGGCTACGACCCGGACAGGATCGTCGAGGCGAGGCGCAGTCCCGACGAGCTCGAGGCGTACTTCGAGATGCATATAGAGCAGGCGAGCGTTCTCGATACGTACGGCGAGCAGCTCGGCATCGTGGAGGGCATCGCGGGCTACGTCTGGCTCAAGGCCGTGTTCGAGGGCCGCGCCGACCACGCCGGCGCGACGCCGATGGATCTTAGAAACGACGCGATCATACCTGCCTCGATGATGGTGCCGCAGGCGGAGAAGATCGCTCTGGACATGGGCAAGCCGCTCGTCATAACAGTAGGGCGCATGCTGATATCCCCGGGCAATATAAACGTGGTGCCCGGAAGGGTCGAGATGTATTTCGACATAAGAGATCTCTCGATGGACAGGGTCCGCGAGGCGCAGTCCCGACGAGCTCGAGGCGTACTTCGAGATGCATATAGAGCAGGCGAGCGTTCTGGACACGTACGGCGAGCAGCTCGGCATCGTGGAGGGCATCGCGGGCTACGTCTGGCTCAAGGCGGTGTTCGAGGGCCGCGCGGACCACGCCGGCGCGACACCGATGGATCTTAGAAACGACGCGATCATCCCTGCCTCCATGATGATACCGCAGGCGGAGAAGATCGCTCTGGACATGGGCAAGCCGCTCGTCATAACAGTAGGGCGCATGCTGATATC
>JAEEVI010000025.1 GCA_016287035.1 Bacillota bacterium | reverse complement strand
TTGCCGCGGCCACCGCTGAGGACCGCTACGCAGTCAGGGTTTTCCTCGAGATAAGAGAGCGCGGCGTCGAGCCTGTAGAGCAGCGACTTGGACGGCGTCGTGCCGTTGACTCCCGCGCCAAGGACTATAAGGCAATCGGCTCCGGGCAGATCCGTCCCCTTCGCCGCGCGCACTACCCGCGCCTCGACGGGCGTGAACACGATCATCCACGCTGCCGCCAGAGCGCACAGCGCCGCCCGGCCGCGCTTCGAAAGACATCCGAAGAGCAGAATGAAAGCGGATATCGCGAGCGCCACCAGAGCTATGAACCTGTATCCGACCATAAAGAAGCGGAAAAAGACCGCCGCGGTCAAAAATGCGGCAGAGAGTATGACTGCCGCCCGCGCCGGCCTGTGCAGTATTAGGTGTTCGTTTTTAGGGATCTTTGAGCTTTCCAAGCTATTCCTGGCTCTCCCGGCCGTCCGTTCCGTCGGGGTGCTCGTCCATGAACGAGAGGACGGTCTGCTCGGCCTGCCACTCCTCGTTCTCCCATGCGACGTCGTCCCAGTCGAGGCTTTCCCATTCCTCGTCGCTGAACTTTGTCTTTCTAGGTCTTTCTTCGCTCACGGCAGATGCTCCTTTCGCTGAATCATTATATTTGCGGGCAGGCGCGATGTCAAACCCTCCGGCTGTGTGCTAAAATATAAAAAAGCGCGCGCGGCGCGAAGGAGCGAGTTTTGAGCGGTTTTCTCCCCGTTACAAGAGAAGAGATGGAGCGTCTGGGCTGGGAACGCCCGGATTTCGTGTACGTCATCGGAGACGCGTACGTCGACCACAGCTCGTTCGGCCCGGCGATAATAAGCAGAGTCCTGGAATCGAGAGGGTACCGCGTCGCGATCATCTCTCAGCCCGACTGGCGCGACCCGCGGTGCATGGACGTGTTCGGGCGGCCGAGGCTGGGCTTCCTGGTGAGCGCCGGAAACATGGACTCGATGGTCAATCACTACACGGTCAATAAAAAACGGCGCTCCGGCGACGCGTACACGCCCGGGGGAAAGCCTGCGAAGCGCCCCGACTACGCGACGATAGTCTACTGCAACATCATAAAGCGGCGTTATAAGGACGTGCCGGTGATAATAGGCGGTATAGAAGCGAGCCTTCGCCGCCTGGCGCACTACGACTACTGGTCAGACAAGCTTCGCAGATCCATACTTCTGGACAGCGGCGCCGATCTTCTGCTGTACGGGATGGGCGAGCTGTCGGTCGCAGAGACGGCCGACGCGCTCGACAGCGGGCTGGATATAAAGGATATCGTGTTCATCCCGGGCACTGTGTACAAGACGCGCGACGTATCGTCCGTCACGGACGGGATAAGGCTCCCGGATCATTCGGAGCTCGTCTCCGACAGGCTGAAATACGCCGAGAGCTTCAGGATACAGTACGAGAACACCGATTTCGCTTCCGGAAGGCCTCTCATCGAGTGCTACGGAGAGAACCGCTACGTCGTTCAGAATCCGCCGCAGCGGCCTCTGACGCAGACGGAGCTCGACGACGTGTACGAGCTCCCGTACATGAACGCCTGGCATCCGTCGTACGACAGCCTCGGAGGAGTCCCCGCGCTTTCGGAGGTCAGGTTCTCGCTCACGAGCTGCCGCGGATGCTTCGGCGGCTGCAGTTTCTGCGCGCTCACGTTCCATCAGGGAAGGATAGTGCAGGCAAGGAGCCACGACTCGCTGCTCCGCGAGGCGAGGGCGATGACGAAAGACCCGGATTTCAAGGGATATATACACGACGTGGGAGGGCCGACGGCGAATTTCAGGAGGCCGGCCTGCTCAAAGCAGCTGAAGAGCGGCGCCTGCACGGGAAAGCAATGCCTGTTCCCGAAGCCGTGCGCCAGGCTCGAGGCCGACCACTCGGACTACGTTAAGCTCCTGCGGAAGCTGCGCGCTCTGCCGGGCGTGAAGAAGGTCTTCATACGGTCGGGCATACGCTTCGACTACGTTCTCGCCGACAGGGACGACACGTTCCTGCGCGAGCTGTGCGAGCACCACGTAAGCGGCCAGCTGAGGGTCGCTCCCGAGCACGTCTCCGACAACGTGCTGAGGCTCATGGGCAAGCCCCCGAACGACGTGTATCTGGAGTTCCGCAGGAGGTTCGAGCGGATAAACGCAAAGCTCGGAAAGGAGCAGTACGTCGTGCCGTATCTCATATCCTCGCATCCGGGCTCGCGGCTCGAGGACGCTGTCGCGCTGGCCGAAGCCGTGAGGGACATGGGTTACATGCCCGAGCAGGTCCAGGACTTTTACCCGACGCCTTCGACGATATCGACGTGCATGTACTATACCGGCGTCGATCCGCGGACGATGGAGCCGGTCTATACGGCCAGGAGCCCGAAGGAGAAGAACATGCAGCGGGCTCTCATACAGTACAGAAAGCCCGAGAACTACGAGCTTGTAAGGGAGGCGCTCCTCGCCGCCGGCAGGGAGGATCTCATAGGAAACGATAAAAAGCGATGCCTTGTTCCGCCGCAGAGGCCGCGCAGGCGCGAAGGAAGCAAAGGCTCCAGGGACCGAAAGAAGGGAACGAAACGATGATCGCAGACGAATGCCGGGATCTTCAGGAGGAATTGACCGCCATGCGCAGGCAGCTGCACCGGATACCGGAGCAGGGACTCGATCTGCCGCAGACTAGGGAATACGTGGTATCGAAGCTCTGCGAGCTCGGCATACCGTTTGAGCTTTCCGATAAGGATTCGAGCGTGGTGGGGCATATAAAAGGCGCGAGACCGGGAAGGACTGTCGCGCTGCGCGCAGACATGGACGCGCTCCCGATAAAGGAGCAGACGGGGCTCGCGTTCAGCTCCGTCCACGAGGGCGCCATGCACGCGTGCGGTCACGACGCGCATATGGCCATGCTGCTCGGCGCCGCGAAGATCCTCGCGTCGCGCAGGGACGAGCTCGCCGGAGAGGTGAGGCTGCTGTTCCAGACAGGCGAGGAGATGTCGAAGGGCGCTCTGATAATGATCGGAAACGGCGCGCTGGAAGGCGTCGACGCGGTGTTCGGGACGCACATCGGGACGCTGCTCGATAAGGACATACCGTCGGGCAGGTTCATAATAACTCCGGGGCCCGTCATGGCTTCGTTCGACAGGTTCACTATAAAGGTCAGAGGCAGGGCCTGCCACGGCTCAACGCCGGAAAAGGGCGTGGATCCGATCAATATCGCGGCTCATATCGTGATAGCGCTCCAGACGATAAACGCGAGGGAGTTCAACGCGTGCGTGCCCGTCGTCGTCACGATCGGCAGGATATGCGGAGGTGTCGCGTACAACGCGATACCCGCGGAGGCAGTCCTCGAGGGCACGACAAGGGCGTTCGACGAGAATGTTCGGCGCAGGCTCTCCGAACGGATAGAGCAGATATCGTCCGCGACCGCCGCGGCGTTCGGCGGAGAGGCCGAGTATTCGATGGAGTGGGGCGCTCCGCCGGTCATCAACGACGAGGCTATGGCCGCCTTTGCCGCGGACTGCGCGTCGGACGTCGTCGGGCCGGAGAACGTCATCACGAGCGTACCCGCGCCCAACATGGCGGGGGAGGATTTCGCCGAGTTCCTGAACGTAGTCCCTGGAGCGTTCATGTTCCTGAGCTCTTCCGATCCCGAAAAGCATACGGACAGACCTCACCACAATCCTTTCTTCGACGTGGACGAGGACGTCCTGTGGGAGGGCGCGGCCGTATTCGCCGAGATAGCCTGCCGCTTTCTCGGGCGGTGAGGTGCGCAGCGCGGAAAATGCTTGAAAACGTTTGCAAGCGCCGCGCGCATGTAATATAATTAACCGAACGATCTTTCAGTTATCGACATAACTTTATTGAAAACGGAGAAGCAAAGATGATCTACTCAACAGAAGTACAGAACATGTGTCCTGTCGCCAAGGGCGCATACCACGGACCTGCTCCCATCCCCGAAGAAGGGAAATGGGTACAGGCCAAGGAGATAAAGGACATCAGCGGCCTTACCCACGGCATCGGCTGGTGCGCTCCCCAGCAGGGCTGCTGCAAGCTCACCCTGAACGTAAAGGACGGCGTCATCCAGGAGGCTCTCGTGGAGACGCTCGGATGTTCGGGAATGACGCATTCCGCGGCAATGGCAAGCGAGATACTCATCGGAAAGACGATACTTGAGGCGCTCAACACGGACCTCGTGTGCGACGCCATCAACACCGCGATGCGCGAACTGTTCCTGCAGATCGTATACGGACGCAGCCAGACCGCGTTCTCCGAGGGCGGTCTTCCGATCGGAGGAGGCCTCGAGGATCTCGGAAAGGGACTGCGCTCCCAGATCGGCACCATGTATTCGACGCTCGCCAAGGGTCCGAGATATCTCGAGCTTACGGAGGGCTACGTCACGCGCATCGCGCTCAGTGAGGCTGACGAGATAATCGGATACGAGTTCGTCAACCTCGGAAAGATGATGGAATCCATAAAGAACGGCGTCGACGCCAACGAAGCGCTCGAGAAGGCAAAGGGACACTACGGCCAGTTCGACGACGCCGCGAAGTACATCGATCCGCGCAAGGAGTAAGGAGGCAGGACATGGCATTATTTGAGAGCTACGAAAGAAGGATCGGAAAGATCAGCGGAGTCCTCGCCGAATACGGTATCGGCAGCGTCGAGGAGTGCCGCGGGATATGCAAAGACAAGGGATTCGATCCCTACGAGATAGTCAAGGGCGTTCAGCCCATAGCGTTCGAGAACGCCGCGTGGGCATACTGCGTCGGCGCCGCGATAGCGATCAAGAAGGGCGCCAAGACCGCGGCCGAGGCAGCCGAGGCGATAGGCATCGGGCTTCAGTCGTTCTGCATCCCCGGTTCCGTCGCTGAAGACAGAAAGGTAGGCATAGGCCACGGCAACCTCGGAGCCATGCTCCTGCGCGACGAGACGAAGTGCTTCGCGTTCCTCGCGGGCCACGAGAGCTTCGCCGCCGCGGAAGGCGCGATCGGCATCGTAAAGAACGCGAACAAGGCCCGCAAGGAGCCTCTGCGCGTCATCCTCAACGGTCTCGGAAAGGACGCCGCCCAGATAATCAGCAGGATCAACGGCTTTACGTACGTTCAGACCAAGTTCGACTATTATACCGGCGAGCTGAGCATCGTAAAGGAGATCCCGTATTCCAAGGGCGAAAGGGCGGCCGTGCGCTGCTACGGCGCGGACGACGTCCGCGAGGGCGTCGCCATAATGCACAGGGAAGGCGTCGACGTATCGATAACCGGAAATTCCACCAACCCCACGCGTTTCCAGCATCCCGTGGCGGGAACGTATAAGAAGGAATGCGCGGAGCAGGGAAAGAAGTACTTCTCGGTAGCCTCCGGCGGAGGCACCGGCAGGACGCTCCATCCCGACAATATGGCGGCAGGTCCGGCGTCCTACGGAATGACGGACACTATGGGAAGGATGCACTCCGACGCGCAGTTCGCGGGCAGCTCTTCGGTCCCCGCGCACGTCGAGATGATGGGCTTCCTCGGAATGGGCAACAATCCGATGGTCGGCGCTACCGTCGCTGTCGCGGTCGCGGTGAACGAGGCCATAAACAAATAAAAGGATCCGTATACGAAAGGCGCCTGCGGCAGGGCAGGCGCCTTTTTGCGTATGTCAAACGTTTTCATTGAATATCAAAAGAAGCGGCGCAAGACCGCTTCTTTTGATCGATTCAACACTAATGGAACATAGTGCAGGATATTAAAACGGCGCTGAGCGCCGTTTTATTTTTTATGCGTGACGGTTCGCCTTGCCTGCGGCCTTCTTGCTCGAGGAAGAGCTGCCGTTCATGTAGCTTGCGAATCTGCTTGCGAACTTGTGATCGTTTCTGAGTCTGCTTACGAATAATTCCATTTCTCTGTCCTCCCATCCAGACATTTCTCTAACTTCAATTTCCGTTATTATTATGGCACTGCGGCGGAAAAAGTCAAGCGGTTTTTTGCAAATTTTTTTAAAGAAAAAACAGCGATCTTTCGCTGTTTTTCAGTGTTTTGAGCCTTGTCGCAGAACATTTCGGATCGGCCGGTCCCGGCGCGGCGTTTGAGCAATTATTTTCGAGAAAATGTCTGTTCGCAAGAATAATTTCGAAGATCCGCGAAGGATATCCCGCGCGGACGCGGAGGATCTCAGCCTCCGGCGCAGCATTTTACCGCCCGCCGTATGTCTCCGAGCGTGTCGAGCATCTGAAGGAGCCTTTCTTCTCCGACGGAATCTATGATGCTGCCGACGCTGGCGAATATATCCTCGCGCATTTGGCGCGCGGCGGCGCGTCCTTCTTCCGTGATCCTGACCACCGTGACCCTGGCGTCCTTCGGGCTGCGCTCTCTGGTGAGGAGACCCTTTGAAGCCATCTTCTTGAGCAGTATCGTTATGCGCGCCGTGCTGACGGATAGCTCCTCGCTGAGGCGGCCGGCCGTCATGCTGCCGTCTGCCCGCACGAGCTTGAGCAGCACCGCGCCCATGCCGGTGTTCCTGTCGTTCATTATCCTGAAGAAGTCGTAAGGGTGAGCCTCGTCGAGCTTTTCCAGGAATCTTTTTATCTGAGCCGCTTCTGCCAATGCATTCCTCCGGAAACGATAAGTAAACTGTGTTAATAATAATCGGGACGACCGGCTGTGTCAATCGTTTTGAGCGTCCGCAGGCGATACCGACACGACGGTCAGAACGCCTCCGTCCACGGTGAACCTTACCTGAAGGCCCGCGAATGTGAGCCCATAGATCCTTTCCGGGTCGTCCTGGTACGCGGGACGCGGGTCGCACGACAGTATGCCTTTAAGGGCGGGGAGCCTTTCTTCTCCGACGATCCCGGCGAGATCTTCGCCGATGCGCACGGAAAGGCTTCCTTCGCCGCTGGCGGAAAAGCCGGACAAAGCGCCTTCCCTGAGGTCGGTATAGGGAACGTAAGGCTTTACGTCGTAGATCGGCGTTCCGTCGAGCAGGTCGGCGCCTCTGACGCGTATCACCGGCCCGTCCGGCCCCGCGAGCTCGATGCTCTCGATCTCAACGCACGACAGCCCAAGTCCGTTCGGACGGAAGGGCGAGCGCGTCGCGAACACGCCGCGCCTTTCGTTTCCGCCGAGCCTCGGCGGACGCACAGTCGCGGACCATTTGCCCTCCGGGCTCTCCGAGAACCCCCATATCAGCCATATGTGCGAAAAGCCCTCCAGACCGCGCAGGCACGACGGATCGCGGAAGCCTTCCTCGAAAACGACCGTGCTTACGAGCTCGTCCACTATACCGCTCTGGCGCGGTATCCCGAATTTGCTGCCCAGATCGG
This sequence comes from Bacillota bacterium, assembly GCA_016287035.1. Classification (GTDB taxonomy): domain Bacteria; phylum Bacillota; class Clostridia; order Peptostreptococcales; family Anaerovoracaceae; genus UBA1764. The sequence continues at coordinate 6,652 of JAEEVI010000025.1, read as the reverse complement.
AGCGCATGCGCGCTACCGGCGTTATCTTTTTATCGTCTTTGTCCTGCATCTCTCTGAGCGAATTAGTATGTTACAGTTTTTTAAGAATGTGCTAAAATATATAGATATTCTAATTATAAGGGAGTTTCTATGTCTTGGAAAGATAAACTGAAGACCTTTGCCGCGCAGTACCCGGGGATGCTCATAGGCATGGACATCGGGTCTACGACGGCGAAGATCGTGGTGATAGATGACGGAGAGATAGTCTGGCAGAAATACGAAAGGCACTTTTCCCAGGTCCGCACGAAGGCCGTCGAGCTCGTAGAGGAGGCTCTGCCGGCGATAGGCGATAAGGAATTCTACGTCGCGATATCCGGATCCGCGGGTCTGGGCCTGGCGAAGGCCGCGGGCGCCGCGTTCGTGCAGGAGGTGTTCGCGACGGGAGGCGCCGTGGAGGTGCTCGAGCCCGAAACGGACGTCGTCGTCGAGCTCGGTGGCGAGGACGCCAAGCTGATATTCTTCCGCGGGGGAATGGACGAGAGGATGAACGGCAGCTGCGCCGGCGGGACCGGCGCGTTCATAGACCAGATGGCTACGCTGCTGTCCGTGAGCGTGGAGGAGCTCGACGAGCTGAGCCTCAACAGCACCAGGATATATCCGATCGCCTCGCGCTGCGGCGTGTTCGCGAAGTCGGACATACAGCCGCTGCTCAATCAGGGCGCCAGAAAAGAGGATATAGCCGTGAGCATATACCAGGCCGTCGTGGATCAGACGATAGCCGGCCTGGCTCAGGGAAGAAGGATCGAGGGGCACGTGATGTTCCTCGGAGGGCCGCTTCACTACTGCCGCGGGCTCAGGAACAGGTTCAGGGAGAGCCTTAAGCTCTCGGACGAAGACGCTGTGTTCCCGGAATACGGTCGCTTCGCGGTGGCCATGGGCGCGGCCTTCTACGCCGCCCGCCAAAAGGCCGGCCGCTGCGACGCGCAGCAGCTGCTGGCCGCGCTCAGGAAGGCAGCCGCGGCCCAGCCGCCCATGGCCCGCGCCAACCCGCTGTTCGCCTCGCGCGCCGAATACGAGGAGTTCCTTTCTCGTCACGCGGGAGCAGGCGCTGAAAGCGTCATCCCTTCGCAGTACGAAGGTCCCGCGTATCTTGGCATAGACTGCGGCAGCACTACCACGAAGCTCGTCCTCATTACGGATGACGGAAAGCTGCTGTTCTCGTTCTACGGACCTAACAGGGCGAATCCCGCCGACGTCGTGAAGGAGCAGCTGCTCCGCATATACGGCGAGGTCGTGACGCCGTCGCAGGGCAGGATACATATAGCCGGGTCGGCCGTCACCGGATACGGCGAAGACCTCATAAGGACGGCTTTCCATCTCGACAGCGGTCTCGTCGAGACCATGGCGCACTACGCCGCCGCGAGGTTCTTCGACCCCGAGGTGGATTTCATAATCGATATAGGCGGACAGGACATGAAGTGCCTGTCGATAAAGAACAACGCGATAGACTCGATCATACTCAACGAGGCGTGCTCGTCGGGCTGCGGCTCGTTCATAGAGACGTTCGCCAAGGCTCTGGGCTATCCGATCGCGGAGTTCGCCAGGCTCGGGCTGTTCGCGGAGCATCCCGTCGATCTCGGCTCGCGCTGCACGGTATTCATGAATTCATCCGTAAAGCAGGCCCAGAAGGACGGGGCCGACGTCACACAGATATCCGCCGGGCTGTCGCAGAGCATCGTCAAGAACGCTCTCTACAAGGTCCTGCGCGTAAAGAGGGCGGAGGACATCGGCCGGCATATAGTCGTGCAGGGAGGAACGTTCCTCAACGACGCCGTCCTGCGCTCCTTCGAGCTCGAGATAGGCGCCGAGGTCACGAGACCTCAGATCGCGGGCCTGATGGGAGCCTTCGGGGCCGCTCTTCACGCGAAGGCGCTCGGGCTGGAAAAGTCGTCGGTCCTCGACCCCGAACAGACCGCGGCTTTCTCGCAGACGTCGAAGAGCATAACCTGCGGCGGCTGCACGAACCACTGCCCTATAACGGTCATGAAGTTCTCCGACGGCAGCAGGTTCGTTTCCGGCAACAAGTGCGACAAGGGAGGCCTCGCGGCGATAGGATCGGCGAACAAGCCCCGCGAGCTTCCGAACATATACAGATACAAGCGCGAAAAGCTCACGGCGCTCGCGGAGTCCTGCAGGGATACGGGTTTCGGCGCCGCCGGCAGATATACGATCGGGCTTCCGATGTCGCTTGGGATGTTCGAGCTCGCGCCGCTGTGGCACGCGATATTCTCAAAGCTCGGTTTCAGGCTGATGATGACGGGCTTCTCCGACAAGAAGCTGTACGCGAAGGGCCAGTACACGATACCGTCCGATACCGCGTGCTATCCGGCCAAGCTGATGCACGGCCACGTGAGGCTCCTCGCCAAGCAGGGCGCCGACGCGGTGTTCTATCCGTGCCTCACCTACAACATCCTCGAGGATAACGAGGGCGACAACAACTACAACTGCCCCGTGGTCGCGTACTATTCCGAGGTCCTCAGCGGAAACATGGATCTCGGCGGAGGCTGCAGGTTCATATATCCGTATCTGAACATAAACGACGACAAGGTGCTCGCGAGCGGCCTCTACGACTGCCTCAGCGCCGAGTTCCCCGACGCGGGGATGACCCTCTCTGCCGTCAGATCGGCCGTCAGAGCGGGGAAAAAGGCGTATTCGGACTGGATGAAGGATATACGCTCCGAGGGGCTTAAAGCGCTTGAATACGCGCGCTCCAACGGGCTGGACATAATCGTGCTGTGCGGAAGACCTTATCACGTCGACAGCGGCATCTGCCAGGGAATGGACCAGCTTGCGGAGTCGCTCGGATATGTGGTAGTATCTGAGGACTGCGTCGCGGATATCGAGAGCCCCGTGCACACCGTCGTCATAAACCAGTGGATATACCACGCCAGGCTCTACAACGCCGCGAAATACGTCTCGCTCCACGACGACTGCCAGCTCGTGCAGCTCGTGTCGTTCGGCTGCGGGCTCGACGCCATCACGACGGACGAGGTCCGCTCGATACTCGAGGCGAACGGAAAGCTGTACACGCAGATAAAGATAGACGAGATAAGCAATCTTGGCGCGGCCAGGATCCGCCTGCGCAGCATGGCGGGCGCTTTGGAGGAACAGAGAAGTGCAAAAGGACTTCGTTGAATACACATACGACCGCGTCATCTTCACCGAAGAGATGCGAAAGGAATACACTATAATCGCGCCGACGATGCTGCCGCTGCACTTCACGCTCCTCGGCGAGGTGTTCAGGCGCCACGGCTACAACATGGTCATGCTCGACAACGAGGAGAAGTCCGCCGTCGATACGGGCGTCTGCTACGTCCACAACGACGCGTGCTATCCGGCCATATGCGTCATCGGCCAGCTTATGGAGGCGCTGCTGTCGGGAAAGTACGACGTTCACAAGACCGCGGTGCTGATAACCCAGACAGGCGGAGGCTGCAGGGCGTCGAACTACATATCCATGCTCAGGAAGGCTCTCGCCCGCGCGGGGCTGGAGTTCGTTCCGATCCTCTCGCTCAACATCGCCGGACTTGAAAAGCAGCCCGGCTTCAGGCTGGATCTTCCGATCATAAAGGAGCTGATGCAGTGCGTCCTTTACGGCGACCTTCTGATGAGCCTCAGGAACCAGTGCCTCGTGCGCGAGGTACACAAGGGCGAGACGGAGGCCCTTACGGAAAAGTGGCTCGCGGATCTGTCCGACATGATGGCGCGCGGCCAGAAGTATAAGGACGTGAAGGCGACGATGTACAGGATAGCCGCCGACTACGCGAAGATCGAGCGCGGGCCGGAGGTCGTGCGCGTCGGGATCGTCGGAGAGATATACGTCAAATATTCGCCGCTCGGCAACAACAAGCTGGAGCGCTTCATGCACAGGGAGGGCGCGGAGACAGTCGTCCCCGGGCTTCTAGACTTCTGCTTCTACTGCGTCTACAACAACGTGCTCGACAACAGGCTCTACGGCATGCGCAGATACTCCAAGACGGTCTGGAAGATAGCGAGCAAATATCTCATGGACAAGAAGCGCGACATGATCGCCGCGGCCGAGTCCGCCGGCTTCTTCATGACCTCGTCGTACGAGCATCTCCTCGAGATCGCCGACAGGTACGGCATCGTAGGCATGGGGATGAAGATGGGCGAGGGCTGGCTGCTGGCCACAGAGATGCTCGAGCTGTGCAGCATGGGCGTCAAGAACATCGTCTGCACGCAGCCGTTCGGCTGCCTGCCCAACCACATCGTTGGAAAGGGGATGATGCGCCCCGTCAAGGAGGCGTTCCCCGAGGCGAACATCGTGGCGATCGATTACGACCCCGGAGCCTCACGTATCAATCAGGATAACAGACTTAAACTTATGTTAGCCAACGCGAAGCTTTAGAGCTTCGCGTTTTTTTCGCAGGCGGACCGCTTCGCGTCCGCCTTTTTTAATATATGCCGCGCGGGCCTTGCAAATAGTTTTCAGTTTATTTTAAGTTTGCGTGTATAATATATGCGCAAAGGGGATGCTGATATATGAAGATACTTATCGTTGAAGACGACAGGGTGCTCGCGGATTCCCTGAAGGATCTGCTCGCGGGCAAGGGCTTCGACGTGGCCGTGTGCTACGACGGGGAGGACGGCGCCGAGTACGCCGAGCTTGGCGTCTACGACCTTCTGATACTCGACGTCATGATGCCGAAGATGAACGGCTATCAGGTCGCCAGGCACGTCAGGTCCAGGCGCTGCGACACTCCGATACTCATGCTCACGGCCAGATCCGGACTCGAGGACAGGATCGAGGGCCTCAACGCCGGGGCCGATTATTATCTCACCAAGCCCTTCGACACGAGAGAGCTGCTGGCATGCATAAACGCGCTCCTGCGCAGGCAGGGCGGCCAGGTCGACGAGATGAGCTTCGGCAACACCTCTCTCGATCTTTCCACGGGCATGCTCATATGCGGCGACAAGAGCGTAAGGCTCTCCGCGAAGGAGTTCGACGTCATGCGCTTTTTGCTGCAGTCCAGGGACAGGAACCTGTCGAAGGAGGTCATCCTCGCGAAGGTGTGGGGCTACGATTCGAACGCGGTCGAGAACCACGTCGAGGTCTACGTCGGCTTCCTGCGAAAGAAGCTTAGGAGCATCGGCTCCGATATAAGGATCGAAGCGATCAGGAACCTCGGATACCATCTGGAGGCCGGCGGGCGATGAAGAACCGGATGATAAGAGATCTTCGGATAAAGATAGTTCTGGCGATAATGCTCGCGGTCGGGATAATGCTCGGGCTGATATTCGGCGGGCTTTACCATTTCACCGCGGCCGCCATGGAGGAGTCCGGATACGAGATGCTCTCCGCCATCGCCGCTCGGCCCTACACGCAGCAGCGCTTCGACGTGCGTTCGGAAGACATAAGGCTTCCGTATTTCGTCGTCGAATACGACAAGCTGACGGGCATGGGCACTACGTACGGCACTTACTACGACCTCAGCGATACCGAGGCGATAAACGTCGCCCTGCAGATGGCGCAGTCCTCGGACGAGGACAGGGGCCTCATCTCACGGTACGATCTGCGGTACGTGAAGCTCGACATGCCGACGCGGTACGTCATAGCGTTCGCGGACGTTTCGAGCCAGCTCGAGGCGATGGCGAGGATAAGGACGCTCAGCCTTCTGACGGGCGGCATCGCCATGCTCGCGTTCTTCGGCGCCGCGGTCATATTCTCGCGGATCGCCGTGCGCCCGGTCGCGAGGGCGTGGGAAGAGCAGAAGCAGTTCATCGGCGACGCCTCCCACGAGCTGAAGACGCCTCTAACCGTCATAACGACGAACGCGGAGCTGCTGCAGTCGAAGGAGCATACCTGGGAGGAAAAGGAGCGCTACGCGGGCAACATTCTGACGGTCTCCGGCCAGATGCGTATACTCGTAGAGGATCTGCTCAATCTGGCGCGCGCCGACAGCGGCATAGAAAAGGACTCCTTCGAGAGGGTGGACATGAGCTCTCTCGTGCAGGACGCGCTGCTCCCGTTCGAGCCGGTGTTCTTCGAGGCGGGGCTCGAGCTCAGGGAGGAGATAGAGGAAGGGATAACCGTAAAAGGCGTGCCGATGAAGCTGCAGCAGATCGTGAGCGTGCTTCTGGACAACGCGCTGAAATATTCGAAGGACAGCGAGGTCGCGGTATCGCTGAAAAAGAGCGGGAAGGGCTGCCTGTTCACCGTGACGAACGGATCCGAGCCTCTGACGAAAAAGGAGCTCCGGGACATCTTCTCGAGGTTCTACAGGACGGACGAGTCGCGCAGCGCCAAGGGCAGCTTCGGCCTCGGTCTTCCGATAGCGAAGATGCTTGCGGAGAGCCACGGAGGAAAGATGTGGGCCGAGTACGCCTCGGGAAAGATCAGCTTTTTCGTAAAGCTGCCGGCCGCGTAAAAGAAAATACCGCGGGCTTCGTGCCCGCGGCTTTTTCATTTGTAAAGAGTGACGGCGCCGTGCAGGTTCTCTATTAGAACGTGGCCGTCGCTTTCGGCGGCATCGCCGTCGAGCGACCACTTGAGCCCCGGATCCGTCTCGAATTCGATCCTTGACGCCTTCATGAACCTGAACATCCCGCTTCTGAAATCCGAGTTCGTTATCCCTGTAAGTATGTCGTTGAG
>JAEEVI010000024.1 GCA_016287035.1 Bacillota bacterium | reverse complement strand
TTGAGCTTTTTGATTATGGCGTGCTCTCTTCCGCCGCCTCCGACTACGAGGATCTTCATCCTTGCCTCCTAATGATGGAACAGGCGCATTCCGGTGAATGCCATTACCATGCCGTATCTGTCAGCCGCCTCTATGACGTTGTCGTCCCTGATCGAGCCGCCGGGCTCCGCCACGTAGCAGACGCCGGACTTTCTGGCCCTTTCGATGTTGTCGCCGAACGGGAAGAACGCGTCCGAACCGACCGTGACGCCGGTCTGGGTGGCGATCCACGCCTTCTTCTCCTCCGCGGTGAGGGGCTCGGGCTTAGTCTTGAAGTACTTCTGCCACTCGCCGTCCCTGAGGATATCCTCGTATTCGTCGGAGGTGTAGATGTCTATAGCGTTGTCCCTGTCGGGGCGGCCGATGCCGTCGACGAACTCGAGCGCGAGGACCTTGGGGTTCTGGCGCATGTACCAGTTGTCAGCCTTGCTTCCGGCGAGCCTGGTGCAGTGGATCCTGCTCTGCTGGCCGGCGCCGACTCCGATCGCCTGACCGTCCTTGACGTAGCAGACCGAGTTGGACTGTGTGTATTTGAGCGTTATGAGCGCGATGATCATGTCGATCGCGGCGCTGTCGGGAAGCTCCTTGTTCTTCGTCACGATGTTGGACAGGAGCTCTCTGTCGATCCTGAAGTTGTTGTGCCCCTGCTCGAACGTGACGCCGAAGACGTCCTTCGTCTCCTGAGCCGCGGGAACGTAATCCGGGTCGATCTCGACCACGTTGTAGCCGCCCTTCTTCTTCGCGGAAAGGATCGCGAGCGCCTCCGGGGTGTAGCCGGGAGCGATGATGCCGTCGGATACCTCGGCCTTGAGGTACCTGGCGGTAGCCTCGTCGCAGACGTCGGAAAGAGCCGCCCAGTCTCCGAAGGAGCAGAGGCGGTCGGCGCCGCGGGCGCGTATGTACGCGCAGGCGATGGGCGAGAGCTCCTCGCCGGGCTTCACGAAGTAGATGTGGCGGTCGACGTCGGAGAGGGGAAGCCCCACCGCGGCGCCTGCCGGAGAAACGTGCTTGAAGCTCGCCGCAGCGGGAAGGCCCGTCGCCTCCTTCAGCTCCTTCACGAGCTGCCAGGAGTTGAGCGCGTCGAGCAGATTGATGAATCCGGGGCGTCCGTTGAGGATCTTGATGGGCAGCTCGCTGCCGTCCTTCATGTAGATCTTCGCGGGCTTCTGGTTCGGATTGCAGCCGTATTTGAGTTCGAATTCCTTCATGTCCTAGTCTCCTAAATTCTTGTTGTAGAGCTTTACCTTCCCGCCGACGTTCGCGTACAGCGAGACCTTGTTGTCGTTGTTGAGGGCGTCCCACACCTCGTCCGGCGAGGGGAGCTTCACCTGTACGGGCTCTCCCGCGAAGCTGGGCAGAGGCGAACCGTCGCCCTGATACGTGCTGATGAAGTAGCCCGTGCCCTCTTCCGCGCCTTCGTAGCAGAAGAACTCGCGCAGGCACCTTCCCTCGCAGCGCTTGAGGATCGATATCTCGAAGCTGCCGTCCTCATTAACGATCGCCGATATCCTCGGCGTGAAGTTCGGATCGTCGGGCTCGTACTCGCGCGTCATGAGGGCCTTGCGGAAATCGCCCGTGTCGCGGATCGTGTCCGTCTGGTCGCCGTTGGTGACTATGAGCTTTCCGCCCATGCTCCTTACGGGATGGTAGATGATGAGGCTCGGATCCTTGACCTTCGAGGGATCGAACGCCTTGGTGCGGATGCCGTCGTCAGTCAGCTCGAACACGCGGTTGCGGCTGTTCTCCGAACGGCCCATGATGAAATAGTACACGCAGTCCTTTCCGACCGCGATGCCCCTTCCGGGGTAAGATACGTTCCTTAAGATTTCGAGAAGATCCTTCACTGCCTGCCCTCCTGTTCTCCTCTTACGATCCTGCCGCATACCATCTCGGCCGCCTTGGGAAGTATGATCCATTCGGCCTGCTCCATGACGCGGCGCTGAAGAGTCTCGGGCGTATCGCCCTCCTCGACGTCAACAGCCTTCTGCAATATTATCTCGCCGCCGTCCGTCACCTCGTTGACGAAGTGGACCGTGGCGCCTGTGACCTTTACCCCGTACGACAACGCGGCCTCGTGGACGTGCAGTCCGTAGAAGCCGTCGCCGCAGAAGCTCGGTATGAGCGACGGGTGGACGTTTATGATCCTGCCCTCCCAGCGCCTTGTGAAGTCCGCGCTCAGTATGCACATGAAGCCCGCGAGCACTATGAGCTCCGCGCCGGCCTCCTCGAGCGCCGCGGTGATCGCCGCCTCGAACGCCTCCCTGCTGCCGGCCTCCTTTCTGGAGACAACGCGCGTCTTTATGCCGGCGTTCTTCGCCCTTTCGAGCGCGTAGGCGTCGGCCTTGTTCGAGAGCACGAGCACGATCTCGCCGCTTTTTATTACGCCGCTCTTCTGCGCGTCTATGAGGGCCTGCAGGTTCGTGCCGCCCCCCGACACCATTACGGCTATCCTTGCCTTTCTGTCTTCCATGGCTATTCGATGATTATCTTATCCTCGGACTTTACGATCTCGCCTATGACGTAGGCGTCCTCGCCGTGCGCGCGCAGCGCCTCCAGCGCCTTGTCGGCGGTCTGGGGCGAAGCTATGAGGCTCATGCCGACACCCATGTTGTAGGTGTTGAACATGTCGCGCTCGGGGATATCGCCTATGCCCGCGAGCAGGCCGAAGATCGGCGGCGTCTTTATGTACTGCTTCGCTATCCGGGCGCCCAGGCCGTCGGGAACGGACCGGGGGATGTTCTCGTAGAAGCCTCCGCCCGTTATGTGGCTGACGCCCTTGATGTCCGCGGCCTCTATCGCCGCGAGCACCGGCTTTACGTATATCCTCGTCGGCTCGAGCAGAACGTCGCCGAGGCTCCTTCCGCCGAGCTCCTCGGGGCATATGCCCAGATCAGCGTGCTCGACGTCGAACACCTTGCGCACGAGCGAATATCCGTTGGAATGTATGCCGCTCGAGGGGAGAGCTATGATGACGTCCCCGGGCCTCATCCTGGTGTTGTCGAGGATCTTCGACTTATCGGCGATGCCTACGGAAAAGCCCGCGAGGTCGTAGTCGTCCGGAGCCATCGTCCCCGGATGCTCGGCCGTCTCGCCGCCTATGAGGGCGCATCCGGCGCGCACGCAGCCTTCCGCCACGCCCGCGACGAGCTGAGCGACCTTCTCGGGCACGTTCTTTCCGATCGCTATGTAATCGAGGAAGAACAGCGGCTTCGCTCCGCAGCAGATTATGTCGTTGACGCACATCGCGACGCAGTCGATGCCGACAGTGTCGTGGACGCCCATGAGCTGCGCTATGCGCTGCTTGGTGCCGACGCCGTCGGTGCCTGAAACGAGCACCGGCTCCGCGATCCCTGAAAGATCCGGCGCGAACAGCCCGCCGAAACCGCCTATCCCGGATACGACGCCCGGGATGATCGTCCTCTCGACGTGCTTCTTCATGAGCTTTACGCCCTCGTAGCCTGCCGTGATGTCGACGCCGGCAGCCGCGTAAGATTCGGAACGGGAATTCTCCATTTCTATTCCTCTCCGGTCCAGCAGTATGTGCAGACCTTTTCTCTGTCTATGCCAATGGCCTCGAGCAGTCCGTCGATGGACTGGTATCCGAGGCTCTCGAATCCGAGCTTGTCGCAGATGGCCTTAAGCAGGCACTTGCCCCTTTCCGTCGAGGAATCGGCGTACTCGGATATGTGCTTCTGGCCTTCGTCGCCTTCGAGCTCCTGTATTATGCGCCTCGCGAGCAGATCCATGTCGGAATTGCCGCGGCTGAAGTTGAGGTACTTGCACGAATACATGATCGGTGGACACGCGGAACGCATGTGCACCTCCTTCGCTCCTGAAGCGTAAAGGAAGTCGACCGTCTCGCGCAGCTGCGTGCCGCGGACTATCGAGTCGTCGACGAACAGGAGCTTGCGTCCCTCGATGAGCTCGGGAACGGGCAGCTGCTTCATCTTGGCGACCTGGTTGCGCACCGACTGATCCTGCGGCATAAAGGACCGCGGCCACGTCGGCGTGTATTTTACGAACGGCCTGGCGAACGGCTTGTGGCTCTCGTTCGCGTAGCCTATGGCGTGGGGCAGCCCCGAATCGGGGACGCCCGCGACGAAATCCACGTCGGGCATGGTACCCTTGACGTCCTCGTTCCGCGCGATGATCTCGCCGTTCCTGTAGCGCATCATCTCCACGTTCACGCCCTCGTACTTTGAATTCGGATATCCGTAGTACGTCCAGAGGAACGCGCAGATCTTCATGTCCTTTCCGGGCTCCCGGACGGTCTCGCAGCTGCCGGGCTTTATCTTGACGATCTCTCCCGGGCCGAGCTCCTTGTAGTCCTCGTATCCGAGCTTGTGGTACGCGAACGACTCAAACGAGACGCAGTAGCCGTCCTCGCGCTTGCCTATCTCGACGGGGAGCCTGCCGAGCTTGTCGCGGGCGCAGATTATCGAACCGTGCTCGGTGAGTATGAGTATGCTCATCGAGCCCTTTATGAGCTCCTGCGCCTTGCGGATGCCGTCGGCGAAGCGGCCGCCCCTGTTTATGAGCGCCGCAACGAGCTCCGTCACGTTGACCTTCCCCGAGCTCATGGCCATGAACTGCTCGCTTCCTTCGTCGAAGCAGCTCTGGATGAGCTCCTCGGCGTTGTTGATGACGCCTACTGTCGTTATAGCGTAGAGACCGAGGTGCGACCTCACCATGAGGGGCTGGGGATCCGTATCGCTTATGCAGCCGATCCCGCTCGTTCCCGAGAAGTCCTGAAGGTCCTTCTCGAACTTTGTGCGGAAAGGCGTGTTGCCTATCGAATGGATCTGACGCGTAAAGCCGCCCTCCTTGTTCCAGAAGGCCATGCCCGCGTGGGTCGTTCCGAGGTGGCTGTGGTAATCGGTGCCGAAGAATACGTCGAGCACCACGCTGCGGTCACTCGAGACCGCGCCGAAAAATCCGCCCATGCGTCCTCCTATATCTCAAGCGCGGCGTCCTTTTCCAGGACCTTCGCGGCGTCGGCCGCGCGCTTTTCGTCGAGCCTGGCCGCGAGCTGCGCGTCGTCAACAGCGATTATCTGGGCCGCGAGGAGCGCCGCGTTTGCGGCTCCGTTGATCGCGACCGTCGCGACGGGGATGCCCGTGGGCATCTGTACGGTCGAAAGAAGCGCGTCCATTCCGTCGAGCACGGAGGACTTGCAGGGGATGCCGATGACGGGGAGCGTCGTGTTCGCCGCTATCGCGCCCGCGAGATGCGCCGCCATGCCGGCCGCCGCTATTATCGCGCCGAAGCCGTTCGCCCTCGCGTTCTTCGAGAACTCGGCGGCCTGAGCCGGCGTGCGGTGAGCCGAATAGATGTGTACTTCGTAAGGGATCTCTAAGCTTTTGAGCATGTTGACAGCCTTCTCAACGATCGGCAGATCGCTGTCGCTGCCCATGATGATGCCAACCTTTTTCATGAGTGCGGTTCCTTTCGTACAAAAAGCAAAAATTCATAGTAAATTATACTATAAAACCGCGAGATACTAAAGGTGTTCGGGGCAAAAACTGCACGTTTCGCGCGATGAAAAACGCGTTCTGATGCCACGGCCGCGGAGGCATAGTTCCTGCAAGGATCAACGGACCTCGCATGCGGCTTTTGCGTGCCTCCGGATCAGTGGAAGACCCCGCGCCGATGTACGTTGAAAAGGCCCCGCGCCGATGTTCGTTAGAAAGGCCCCGCGCCGATGTTCGTTAAAAAGGCCCCGCGCCGATGTACGTTTGTGCACAAAAAATCAATATTTGCACGATAATACACAAATTCCCCGCATTCCCGTGTATTTTTCCTGTATCGATGCGGATACTGTGCACAGCGTGTCCTGCGGAACATTC
>JAEEVI010000023.1 GCA_016287035.1 Bacillota bacterium | reverse complement strand
GGCCGAATACGTGATCAGCGGCAACCGCTACCGCAGCCTCGCGTTCATGCTCTGCTGCGACGATCTGACAAGGGAGAACGGCAACCAGAGCAAGGCGGACAACATGTACTCGCTCTGCGCGGAATACGGCTGGATCCCCGTTTCTATGAAGAACGACTGGACGACGATCTACGGCCCGAACGTGACGTATAAAGGGAAGTGATCAAACGGCGGCAAAGGCCGCCTCTCGGTGTCATTCGCTTCGCTTTGCGGGACCGGCGTTTCGCCGCGCAGCGCTTCGGGCCGCCGGCCGACAGTCGTCCGGCTGAACGCTTCGCGTTCTCCCTCAGCCCGCTTGCTCAACGGGTCCCGCTAAAGCTCGCTCGAGACACCTCGCGGCGGTCTTCGCCGCCGACTCTCAACTTCACGCTAAACACAAGAGGAGCGCATCAAGCGCTCCTCTTTCTTATCGTCTTTCTTATCGTCCCGCGGCTCACGCCTGCGCGGCGCCGCCGGTGTACAGCTGGTAATACCGTCCCTTCTGCGCGATCAGATCGTCGTGGTCGCCGCGCTCTATTATGCGCCCGTTCTCCAGGACCATGATCGCGTTGGAGTTCTGGACGGTCGAGAGCCTGTGGGCGATGACGAAGACCGTGCGTCCGGCCATCAGCTTGTCCATGCCCTGCTGCACGAGGCTCTCCGTTCTCGTGTCTATGCTGCTCGTCGCCTCGTCCAGTATCATGACGGGCGGGTCCGCGACGGCGCAGCGCGCTATCGCCAGCAGCTGGCACTGTCCCTGCGAGAGCTGGCTCCCCGTCCCGGATATGACCGTATCGTACCCCTGCGGGAGCCTCTTTATGAAGCCGTGCGCGTTGGCAAGCTTCGCGGCGGCGACGACCTCCTCGTCAGTCGCGTCGAGCCTTCCGTAGCGTATGTTGTCCTTTATCGTCCCTGTAAACAGATTCGTGTCCTGGAGGACCATACCCAGAGACCTTCTGAGATCCGTCTTGTCGATATCCTTTATATCGATGCCGTCGTAGGTTATCGATCCGTCCTTTACGTCGTAGAACCTGTTCAGCAGATTCGTTATCGTGGTCTTGCCCGCGCCGGTCGAGCCGACGAAGGCGATCTTCTGGCCGGGCTTCGCGTACAGGCTTATGTCGTGCAGCACAGTCTTCTCCGGCACGTATCCGAAATCGACGTCCGCCATGCGCACGTCCCCACGCAGCTTCGTGAGGACTGTGCCGCCTTCCGGCGTGACGCTCTTCCAAGCCCAGACGCCCGTGCGCTCTTCGCATTCGCTTAGCGTACCGTCCTCCGCCTCGCGCGCGTTGACGAGATGCACCCTTCCGGTATTCTCCTCCTCAGGCTCGTCCATCATCTCGAAGACGCGCCCCGCGCCCGCGAGCGCCATCACCACGGAATTCACCTGCTGGGAGATCTGGCTGACAGGCTGCGAAAAGTTCTTCGAGAGCAGCAGGAACGCCGATATCTCTCCGAGCGTCAGGTCGCTGCCGCCGCTGATGGCGATGAAGCCGCCGATCATCGCTATGAGCGCGTACTGCAGATTGCTCAGGTTGCCCATTATCGGCAGGATTATGTTCGCGAAGACGTTGGCCTTTGTCGTCTTCTCGCAGAGGTCCCTGTTCTTCACGTCGAAAGCCGCCTTGGCCTCCTCCTCGTGGCAGAACACCTTGACGACCTTCTGGCCGTTTATCATCTCCTCGATGTAGCCGTTTATGTCGCCGAGCGACTTCTGGCGCAGCACGTAGTTCGAAGCGGACCTGCCGCCTATCGCGAGCACTATCACGTACATCACGGCGACCATCGCCAGCACCACGAGCGTCAGCCGGAAGCTTATCCTGACCATAGCGATGAACAGGACGATCACGCTGATGACCGACTGCACCACCTGCGGAACGCTCATCGAGAGCATCTGGCGCATAGCGTCGATGTCGTTCGTATAGCGGCTCATTATGTTGCCGTGCGCGTTTGAATCGAAATAGCGTATCGGAAGCCGCTCCATGTGCGAGAACAGCTCGTCCCTTATCTGCTTGAGCACGCCGTGAGTGACCTTCGCGAGCATGAGCGTCTGGGCGAGCGTGACCGCTATGGATATGCCGTACAGCGTTCCCATGCGGACGATCGCGGGCACGGCGCCGCTCAGGTCGCGCGACCCGGCGAGCAGCAGAGGCACGATATGGTCGTCTATCAGCTCTCCGATGAACGTCGACGAGCGCACGCTGACGAGCGCCGCGACGAATATCGCCGCCATGGCGAGCAGGAACAGGACTCTGTTGGAGCCCTTGATATATGAGAACATGCGAATGGCGTTCTTTCCGGAATCCTCGTCAAGCCTTATGCGCCCCTGCGCCGCGGCTCTTCCGCCGCGCATCCCGCCGCCCTGCGGCGCCTGCTTCTTTTTATCTTCAGGCATCGAAATCACCGTCCCTGGTCTGCGCTTCGCAGACTTCCCTGTAGATCTGATTGGACGCCATGAGCTCCTCGTGCGTTCCGAAGCCGTCGACGCGGCCTTCGTTCAGCACTATTATCCTGTCGGCGTCCTGGATGGACGATATGCGCTGCGCGATTATGAGCTTCGTCGTTTCGGGAAGCATCTCGCGGAAGCCTTTCCTTATCAGCGCGTCCGTAGCTGTATCGACGGCGCTAGTCGAATCGTCGAGGATGAGGATCCTGGGAGAACCGACTATCGCCCTGGCTATGCAGAGCCTCTGGCGCTGTCCTCCCGAAACGTTCGTGCCGCCCTGCTCTATGCGGCTGTCGTAGCCGTCGGGCATCTGCCTTATAAAGCCGTCGGCCTGGGCGATCACGCACGCCCGGACTAGATCCTCGTCCGACGCGTCCTTGTTGCCCCAGAGCAGGTTCTCCCTGACGGTGCCCGAGAACAGCACGTTCTTCTGAAGTACCATCGCGACGCCGCTCCTCAGCGCGAACAGGTCGTAGCCGCGCACGTCGGCGCCTCCGACGAGCACGCGGCCCGCCGTCACGTCGTAGAGCCGCGGTATGAGCTGCACGAGGCTGCTCTTTCCGCTGCCGGTCCCTCCTATTATCCCTATCGTCTCGCCCGACCGTATCTCGAGATCTATGTCGGTCAGGCAGTCGGTATCCTTCGAATAGCCGAAGCTCACGCGCTCGAATCTTATCGAGCCGTCGGCGAGCTCCGTCACCGCGTCCCCTTCGGGGTCCTTTATATCAGGCTCCTCGTCGAGGACCTCGCATATCCTCCTCGCGGCGGCGCTGGCGATGACGCTCATCATTATTATCATCGACAGGAACATTAGGCTGATGAGGATCTGCATGACGTAAGACAGAAAGCTCATGAGCTTTCCGGACGTCATGGAGCCGGAGACTATGAGCCGCGCGCCGATCCACGCGATGAGCAGCATGCACGCGTACATGGCGAACTGCATCAGCGGCGCCAGGCACGCCATTATGTACTCGGCCCTGAGATTCGTCCTGTACATGTCGCCCGAGACGTCCATGAACTTTTCCGTCTCGTGGTCCTCCCTGATGAACGCCTTCACGACGCGGATGCCTCGGAGGTTCTCCTGGACGACGCTGTTGAGCCTGTCGTATATCTTGAAGACCCTCACGAAGAGAGGATGAGCGTTTCTGAATATAAGGAATATGCCTACGCCAAGCACCGGGATGGCGCAGATGAATACGAGCGGAAGAGTGGTGTTGATCCTGAACGCCATTATGAGCGCGAAGACTATGAGCGACGGGCTGCGCACGAGGCCGCGCAGCGCCATCTGAAAGGCCATCTGGACGTTAGTCACGTCCGTGGTGAGGCGCGTGACGAGCCCTCCCGTCGAGAACTTGTCGATGTTCGCGAACGAGAAGCGCTGGATGCGGTGATACATGTCGTGCATGAGGTTCTTCGCGAAGCCCGCGGAAGCGACGGAGGCCATGCAGCCGGCGGCGATGCCGCACGCGAGCGAGAGCATGGCGAGGACGATGAGCTTTATCCCGCAGCTGCGTATAAAGTCCATGTCGCCCGCGTCGATGCCCAGATCGATCAGGTCGGCCATATAGAACGGTATCAGGACCTCGAGTATCGATTCTCCCAATATCAGCACAGGCGTTATGAGTGAGGGGAGCGTGTACTCCCTTACGCAGCCCGCCAACTTTTTTATCATTTTACCTTGCGTACCTTTCGCGGAATATGCTATAAATAAATAATTGCGCTTTATTATAGCACCGCGGTATTCCCCTAACAAGCGGCTATTATAACTTTGGAGGTATCACAGATGAAGCCCGGAAAGATCCTCGCGATCGTACTGGCGATGCTGCTCGCGGCATCACTTTCGGCCTGCGGCCGTCAGGCGGCAGCGGAAGACACGACGCCATACACCCTCACGGTCTTCGCGCCCGACAACTGCATGGAGATAATGTCCTGCGCCGCGCAGAAGTATCTCGACTACGCGCCGAACGTCACGGTAAAAGTGACGCTGGACGGAGGTCCCGTGCTCGCCGCGCAGATCGAGGCCGGCTACAGATGCGACGTTTTCATCGCCGACGCGGATATGGAGCTCGACTGGCTCGACAAGAACGCCCCGAAGGAGGCCAATCCCAACAGGAACAACATCATAGACTCCGCCACCCGCACCGAACTGTTCACCGGGCCGGTGGATCCGGAGTACTTCGACGGTGATTTCGCGATCTATTCCGCCGCGGTCATAAAGAGATCCGCCGCTCCCGCAGAAGCGGAGAAGTTCATTAATTTTCTCAAAAGTGATATAATGGAAGAGGATTATAATTTCTACGGTTTCGAATTGATAAAGGCGGAGTAGAACTATGAAGATGATCGCCATCAGCAGGGAGTACGGATCCTACGGTACGAGCGTGGCTAAAGCCGTCTCCGAAAAGCTCGGCATCGAATACTACGACAAGGACATAATCCGTCAGGCCGTCATGGACAGCGGGATGGAGTACGACTATCTCAGCTCTCACGGGGAGGGCATCTCCTTCAGCGAGAGCCTCATCAGAAAGATCACTCCTATATCCTACGACCTCAAGGACGATATCTACAACATCCAGAAAGACGTCATCCTGCGCATAGCGGCAAAGGGTCCCTGCATCATAATAGGCCGCTGCGCGGACGTCATCCTCAGGGAAGCCGGCTTCGACAGTCTCAACGTATTCCTTCACAGCAGCAAACAGTTCCGCGCCGAGAGGGTGAAGGAGATCCTCGGGGAGACGGATCCGGAGGTCGTCAAGAAGAAGATGAAGAAGATCGACCACGAGCGCCGCGCGTTCTACGAATACTTCAGCGGCCACAAGTGGGGCGATTACAACAACTACGACCTCATCCTCGACGTCGAGAGCCTGGGCATGGATTTCTGCGTCGACATCATCTGCGAGGCGGCGAACAGATAGCGCGTAGCGCGTTCGGAAAGAAAAGAGCAGGAGAGCTTTTCAGCCCTCCTGCTCTCGTGTTTTTTGCGTCTATTCCTCGTTCCACTTGACGAGCGTGTCGAGAAGGACGTCCGCACCGGCGTTGAGGTCCTCCCAGTCGCTCCATTCGGCGGGGTCGTGGCTTATGCCGCCCCTGCTCGGAACGAACAGCATCGCCGCGTCCGTCAGCGTGGCGACGAGCTGAGCGTCGTGGACGGCTCCGCTCATCATCCTGCGGTACTTAAGGCCGTGCTCTTTGGCCGTCGCCTCGAGCCTGTCCTCGAGCGCCGGGCAGAGAGCCCTCGCCTCCACGGTCGTTATCTCGCTTACCGTGACCTTTACGCCGCGCTCCGCGGCGGCCTTTTCGCAGGCCTCCGTCACGCGCCTCTGCGCCTCGCGGACCCTGTCCATCGAGAGATCTCTTATGTCGAAATACATCTCGACCCTTCCGGGAACCACGTTTATATTGCCCGGGGATATCAGCATGCGCCCTACTGTTATGACGAGAGGCTTGCCCATGTCCAGAGCGATCTTCTCCGCCTGCGGCACCATCATC
>JAEEVI010000022.1 GCA_016287035.1 Bacillota bacterium | reverse complement strand
TCCTGCCACCTCCATGAGAAGCGCAGCTTGCGTATGGGCGAGTGCTCCGCGCGGAGGAGCTTGAGCTTCCACTGCGGGTCGGGATACGCGCCGGTGCTCCTGCCGATGGTGTTCATGGTCGCGTTCTTTACGTCCTGCCAGTTGTCCTCGTGTTTCAGCCATTCTATATACATTAGGGGTCCTCCGTTCGAAACGCTGTTTGTCTCTTACTATTCTAACCGCTAGCGCTCGGGGGTGTCAACTCCACGGAGCGTGGGTTGTTAAAACGGGACGGCGGTGCTAGGATAGCGCCGTAAGGAGTTGAATATATATGGACAGATACGTGACGGGCGGGATGATCCGCAGCCTGCGCGAGAAGAGAAAGATGACCCAGGAGGAGCTGGCGGCGAAGCTTTTCGTGAGCGGAAAGGCGGTCAGCAAATGGGAGACGGGGCAGGGGCTCCCGGACATAACCCTCCTCGAACCGCTGGCGGCGGCTCTTGGGATATCCGTCATAGAGCTCATGTCCGGAGAGAACGTCCGGAACCTCAACCGTTCGGCGAACATGCTGAAGACGAGCTTCTACGTATGCCCCGTATGCGGGAACGTCGTTCACTCCTGCGGCGAAGCCGTGATAAGCTGCTGCGGGATCACGCTGCCCGCCCTGCAGGCGGAGGAGCCCGACGCGGAGCACGGCCTCGAGATTTCCGAGGTGGAGGACGAGTTCTTCGTCACGGCGGAGCATCCCATGACCAGGGAGCACTATATCTCCTTCTTCGCCGCGGTCTCGGACAGCGGCGTCGAGCTCGTAAAGCTGTATCAGGAGTGGAACGCCGAGGCGAGATTCAGGCGCAGGGGCGTGAGGTGGATATATTCGTACTGCAACAGGCACGGCCTCTTCAGAACGGACGTCCGCAAGGCGGTCAGACAGAAATAAGCGCGCATAAGGAAGCGGAGCAGTTCAATGTGAACTGCTCCGCCTGTCTTTTAAGGTGTATCGGCTCTGTCAGGAGTCTATGTCCAGGCAGACGCGGTACGCGGAGTTCGTCGCGCCGCCTATGAGACCGACCTTCTCGGCGTCGCCTATGACGTAGGTGACGGGAACGACGTCGGAGAGCTCCTCGATGAGCTTCGCGTTCGGCTTGAGGCCGAAGGAGGTGACGACGGTGTCGGCCTCCAGGAGTTTCTCGGTCCCGCCGGGCAGCTGCACCAGGACGCCCTTGTCGTTTATCTCCAGAACGGAGGTGCCGCAGAGGCGCTTGACGCCGCTCTCCTCGAGACGGCGGTTGAAGATGGCCTCAGTGAAGATGTTGACGTTCTTGCGGAGCTGCTCGAACGTGAGCTGGTCGACGACGGTTACTTCCTTGCCCTCGTGGCCGAGCTCCATCGCGCACTCGCTGCCGGACATGCCGGCGCCGCATACGACGACCTTCTGGCCGATCTTCGCGGTCTTGCGGTCCGCGTCGACGACGCTGACGACGTTCTTGCCCTTGATGCCCTTGATGGGCGGCACGAACTCTTCCGCGCCGATGGCGATTATGACGATGTCCGGGGCGACCTCGCGGATGAGGTCCGGGGTGACTTCGGTGTTGAGGTGGATCTCGGCACCGCACTCCATGGTCTTGCGGACGTCGAACTCATAGAAACGGCGGAAACCGTCCTTGAGCCAGAGGGCGCTCGCCTCGCGGAGACGTCCGCCGAGGCTGTCGCTCTTTTCGTAGAGGCTGACCTTATGTCCGCGGTCGGCGAGTATCTGGGCCGCCTGCATGCCGCCCGGTCCGCCGCCGATGATCATGATCTTCTTTATCTTTCTCGCGGGGATGTAGCGCGGATAGCGGTACTCCCAGCCCCAGCGCGGGTTGACTGCGCAGCCGCGCTTGTGGGCCTGCGAGCCGGGGGTGCCGACGTAACGCAGGCAGTACAGGCAGCGCATGCAGGGCGTGATGTCCTCTTCCTGACCGCGCTGTCCCTTGACCACCATGCGGTCGTCCGCTATGAGGCCCTTCGCCATCGCTACGATATCCGCCTTGCCGCTCTTTATGATGTCCTCGGCCATGTCCAGGGTGGAGATGCCGCCGACGACGGAGACCGCGAGCTTATCGCC
>JAEEVI010000021.1 GCA_016287035.1 Bacillota bacterium | reverse complement strand
TCGCCGTTATCATCGAGGAGATCATCGCGGGTATCTGCATGGTCGTAACGAGCCAGTTGAGTATGCCCGCGGTGCCGATTATGATGAGGATGCTCCCAGAGGAGACGAGCGCCTTCTTGCAGGCCTCGACGAGCTGCGGGAACTTCATCGTCTTGTATACGAAGACCTCGATCACTACGACGTATACGAACGCGATCGCGGCCGCTTCGGTCGGCGTCGCGAATCCCGAATAGATGCTTCCGAGGACGATGACCGGATAGAGCAGCGCGAGAATGCTCTCCTTCCAGATCGTCTTCTTCTCTTCTTTCGTATACGTCTTCTCGTCGCGTATGCCGAGCTTCTTGCACGCGAAATACACGTAGACGCTCCACACTATCGCGAGAAGTATACCGGGCACGAAACCCGCGGTGAACTGCTTGCCGACCGACGTGTTCATGGCGACGCAGATCATGACCATCGTGCAGCTGGGCGGTATGAGTATGCCTATGGAGCCCGCCGCGGTTATGGAGCCTTCCGCCATGTCCCTGGGATAGCCCATGTCGATCATCGCGGGCATGAGGATTCCTCCGATAGCGACGATCGTCGCCATGCTGGAGCCCGAGATGGCCGCGAAGAAAGCGCACGCCGCGATGCCGGCGATGACTGAGCCTCCGCGTATGCGCGAGAAGACCATGCGCATGACGTTAACGAGCCTTCTGGAGATATCGCCTCCGGCAGCTATGTTTCCGGACATGATGAAGAGCGGGATCGCGAGCAGGACGTAGTTCGAAAGACTGTTGAACATCTGCTGCGCCGTGACTATGAACCCAACGCCCGAATACAGCGATATGCCGACGGAAGCTGTTATGAGTATTATGAATGAGATCGGAACTCCAAGAAGAAGGAGCGCGAAGAACAGTACGATCACTGTCATGCCGCTGCGCCTCCCTTCCCGGATCTGAGTATCGAGGCGGGCTCGGTGTAAGCTCTGATAAGGAACCTGACCGTCATGATCAGGAAGCCGAGCGGGACGATGATATAAAACACCCATACCGGCAGCCGCCAGAGCGTTACCGTGAGGGTATGCATCTTCTGGTACAGAAGCAGCTGCTGATACGCGTACCAGCCCGCGAAGGCCGAAGCGCCGGCGCAGATGAGGTCGACGAGGACCGTCATCAGGGCCTTTATCTTTTTGGGGACGGAATCGATCACCAGAGACATGCTCGGATGCTCTCCCGTCTTAGTCCCGAGCGACGCTCCGATGAAGGTCGCCCAGACCATGAGGTATTTGCCGAGCTCCTGCATGAACTCGAGGCTGTTTCCGAACAGCTTCCGCATTATCACGTCGATGACGACGCAGAACGCGAATATCGTCATGCTCGCTACCATGACGTACGTCTCGCATCCCACGAGAAGCTTTTCGAACTTTTTCAGTACTGTAAGCATGATGGATACCTTTCGGCGATTTTAAGATATGCGCCGCCCTTTGACGGGCGGCGCAGTCAGCCTGAAGACTCAGATATCTTACTTATTCACAAGTCCGGTGAAGAAGTTGTAGTAGTCGTCGCCGATGATGGGCTGATACTTGTCGTATACGGGCTTGGAAGCTTCCTTGAACGCTTCTCTCTGAGCGTCGGTGAGCCTCGTGACTACGACGTTGTAATCCTTCTCGCCTACCACGTAGCACTCGTCGATGTAGCTCTGCTGGTTCTCGACCACCGTGCCCTCGGTGTACTTGCAAGCCTCTCTGAAGGCGGCCTGCTGCTCGGGGGAGAGCTTCTGCCAGGTCGCGTCGGAAACGATGAGGCCGAGTCCGTTCATGCACTGCATCGTATCGGTGTAATATTTCGCGACTTCGGTGAACTTCATCTCGATGCAGTCGGAAAGACCGTTCTCGACACCGTCGCAGACGCCCTGCTGCAGGCCCGTGTAAACTTCGCCGAACGCGAGCTGCGTGGTCGAAGCTCCGAGGTTGGAGAGGATGTCCTTGATGATCTCGCCGGCGATGCAGCGGATCGTGAGGCCCTTCATGTCAGCCGGTTCGACGACCGATCTCTTGGTGTTGAGGAGTCCTCTGGGCGAGACGATGGGGATGCCCATGAAGTGCATACCGGTCTTGCTCTCGAACAGCTCCGCCGTCGGCTTATAGAACTCTTCGGAGAACATTACGTCGGCGTATTCCTGAAGGCTGCTGAACATGAACGGCAGATACCAGGCGTTGACCTCCGGAAGGACGGTCGTGAGGACGGTGCCGCTGATTATGCCGGCGTCCATGGAGCCGGAATATATGCCCTGGAGCATCGTATCCTCGTTGCCGAGCTGGCTTCCGGGATAGACCGTTACGAGGACCGCTCCGTTCGTGAGCTCCTCGAGCTTATCCTTGAAGATATTTGCCTGCTTGTTTCCGGAGCTCTTCTCGGGAGTCGAATGACCGAGAGAGATGGTGAGAGGATTCTCCGGTGTGGGATAGTTCGCCGCCGGAGCCGCGGGGGCCGCGGGAGCCGGGGTGCTTCCCGTATTCGCTGCCGGCGCAGTCGTGCCGGAAGATGTTGAACCGCCTCCGCATGCCGCGAGTCCGAGGACCATTACCGCGCACAGAAGCAATGCTATAACTTTAGATGCTTTCATATTTTCCTCCTGTAAAAGCTGTCAACACGCTGTTGGTCGTACTTGTATACAACAGCTTAAGATTAATATAGCATATCTGCATGCATCATCAAGAACTTTTTTGAAAAAAAGGCGAAATAATGGCTCCCCGGTGCCGAAAAAAGGTCTCGATTTTGTTTGACGCAGCCGGACTCGGTTGTTATAATGCATTATAAGGTATACTGTTATTATTTGTTGTATACAACACCGCTTAGGCAGGCGTCATCGCTGCGCGGACGGACTTTTATGAAGGAAACATTAAAGACGAAGGCATATAACGCGATACTGGAAAAGATCATGTCCGGCGTGTATACGCCGCAGAGCAAGATATCGGAGGAGATGCTCGTGCAGGAGCTGGGCGTCAGCCGGACCCCTATACGCGAGGCCCTCAGCAGGCTCGAAAGCGAGAACTATATAACCGTGATACCCAAGCGCGGCATAATGGTCAACTCGATATCGCCAGAAGAGATCGAGGCGATATACGACGCGCGGATATTCCTTGAGCCGAACCTGATACTTCAATACGGCTACAAGATAGACAGGGAGCTGCTCGTGCAGCTGTCGGGCAGGCTGCTCGGGTCCTCCGGCCCGACGGACACCGTCGAATTCGAGGTGGACAACGCGCTGCACAAGGCGTTCTACGACGCGTCCGGCATCAAATATCTCGCGGATGTATATAACAGACTCAATTCATACAACTTCAGATCCATCTTCTGGCAGAAGGACGACGAAAAGATACTGCTGGACAACAGCCACAGGGAAATAATCAATCTGCTGCTCCTGTACGACTACTTCGGAGCGGCCGAAGCGGTGCGCACGCACCTTACGCTTTCAAAAGAAAACGCGATCAAGAAGTACTCAGCTATCTCGGAAGAGGTATAGAAAGAAAACTAAAAGGCAGGCGATGCGGATCGCCTGCCTTTTTGCTACTGCGCCAGCATGAACGCCTTAAGCTTCGCGCGGATGCGCTGTATCGCGTTGTCCGCGGATTTCGGGCTGCGGCCGAGCTTTTCGGCTATCGTCCTGTAGTCTTCGCCCAGGATCAGGCGCTCGGCGACGGAGCGCTCGAGCGGGCTGAAAAGCTTTGAATTCGAAGAGAGTATCAGCTGTATCATCTCCGAGAAGATGTATCCGGCCTCGGGATCCGACTGACCGGGCCCTACCAGACTGTCGCCGAGCGTCGCGGCGCTGCCGGCGCTTATCGGCATGTCGAGCGACACGGAGCTGTTCAGGGGATCGTGCTTTTTGCGCGCCGCCGCGTTCACGGCCGTTATGATGCGCCTTCCGACGCAGAGATCCGCGAAAGTATGGAAGCTCGAGCCCTTGGAGCGGTCGTAGTCTCCGATCGCCTTGAAGACGGCTATCATACCCTCCTGCACGACGTCGTCGCTGTCCGCGCCCGGCATGAAATAGAGCCTCGACTTGGCCCTTACCATGTCCTTATACCGCCTCAGGATCTCCTCCTCGGCGTCCCTGTCGCCGGTCTGCGCGAGCGCGACCAGTTCTTCGTCCGTCCGGTTCATATTCCCCTTTGCCGCACCACTTCGTACAGGAGCACCGCCGCCGCGTTCGACGCGTTGAGCGAATTGACCCTGCCCTTCATCGGGATGCTGACCGTGAAATCGCATTTTTCCTTGACGAGACGCGACACGCCCTGCCCCTCGCCGCCGATGACGAGAGCGAGCGGACCTGTGAGCTTCGCGTCCGTATAGTTTTCCCCGTCCATGTCCACGGCGCATATCCAAAGTCCCGCGGCCTTGAGCTCTTCTATCGCCGCGGAGAGGTTCGTGACCTTCGCGACCGGGACGTACTCGACGGCTCCCGCCGACGACTTGGCTACGACCTCCGTGAGGCCTACCGCTCTGCGCGCGGGTATGATGACGCCGTGGGCTCCGGCGCCGTCGGCGCTCCTGAGCACGGCGCCGAGATTATGCGGATCCTCGAGCCCGTCCAGGAGCACGACGAGAGGCTCTTCGCACCTGTCTTCGGCAGCCTTGAGGATCGAGGCTATGTCGCTGTAGCTCTTGGCCGCCGCGTAGGCCGCCACGCCCTGATGGGGCCTGCCCGGGCAGAGCTTGTCGAGCACGAGCTTTTCGACGTAGTGTATCTGTATCTTGCGCTCCCTCGCCAGCGACGCGATCTTGAGCGCGGAGCCCTCCGCGTCCTTCTGGATCATGAGCTTGTCTATGCTGCGCCCGCTCTTTATTGCTTCGGTCACGGGGTTGCGTCCGATTATGAGATTCGGGTCCTGAAATACCTCGCGCGCGGCGGGTCTTTCAGATCTCGTCCCTGATCCTTTCGTACCGGCGGAACCAGTACGGCGCGTCCCCGTCCCGGAACGGCCCTTCTTCTCCTGTAAGTCTGAACTCCTCCCTGAACGGCGGGAAGAACGTGTCTGGTTCCTCGGCATAAGCGTCGACCTCCGTCAATATCAATTCGTCGCAGTAAGGCAGCAGCGCCCTGTACACCTCGCCTCCGCCGCACACTATCGCGTCAGCGGGAGCCGCGGCGAGCAGTTCGTCTGCCGCGCGGAACGCTCCGTCGAGCGATCCGGAGAGCACGAGCGTCGTGCGTCCCTTGAGCGGTTTGCCTCCCGGCATGGATTCGAGCGTTTTGCGCCCCATTATGATCGTCTTTCCGAGCGTCTCGGCGCGGAAGTGCGCCATGTCGCCCGGGAGCCTGAAAAGGAGCTTCCCGCCCCGTCCTATGGCGTTCGCCTTGTCGATCACGGCTATCGCTTTCATAAGAATCCCCGGCTACACGGCGACCGGGATCCCCCTTATCTGTTCTCCGTGCTGATAGTTCTCGAGCGCGAAATCGTCGAGCGTGAAGTCGTAAAAATCCTTTACGTCCGGATTTATCCTGAATACGGGCGCCGGATAAGCCGGTCTCGCGATGAGCTCCTCGATCACCGGAAGATGGCGGTCGTATATGTGCGCGTCCGAGATGACGTGCACGAGCTCGCCCGCCACGAGGCCGCTGACCTGCGCCAGCATGTGCATGAGCACGGCGTACTGGCAGACGTTCCACGCGTTCGCGGCGAGGATGTCCTGCGACCGCTGGTTGAGTATCCCGTTGAGCACGTTTCCGGTGACGTTGAACGTCATGCTGTAGGCGCACGGCTCCAGGCCCATCTCGTGGAGATCCTCGAAATTATATATGTTGGTGAGGATCCTGCGGCTGTTCCTGTCGTTTTTGAGGCACCACAGCACGTTGTCGACCTGATCCATCGTGCCCTGCTTGAAGACGTACTTCTTCGACATCTGATACCCGTACGCCTTGCCTATGGAGCCCGGCTCGTCGGCCCAGGAATCCCATATGTGAGCCTTGAGATCCTTGATGTTATTGCTCTTCTTCTGCCATATCCAGAGCAGCTCGTCCACGCACGACTTGAACGGCACCGGGCGCAGCGTCAGCGCGGGGAACTCCTCGCGCAGATCGTAGCGGTTGACGACGCCGAAGATCTTCTTCGTGTAAGCCGGAGTGTTCGTGTCGGCCCATACGGCCCTCACCTGCTGGCCCTCCGTCGAGTATCCCTCGTCGAGGACCCTGCGGCACATGGCCGCGAACAATACATCTGCCTTCGCCATTATATCTCCTGCACCGTCCTTTCCATGACCTGACGCAGCCGCTCCCCGCGGCCGTCGAGATACAGAAAGCCGATGAGCGCCTCGAGCGCCGTGGCCCACTTGTATTCGACGGCTCCGGCGTTCTTCGGCTTCGTGGCGGTCCTGTGGTTTCTGGCGCGCTTTACGAGAGCCTCCTCCTCTTCCGAGAGGAAGCCGTCGGCGATCATCTGCTTTACGGCTTTAGCCTGCGCCGGAGCGCAGACGTACCGGACCGCTGCCCTGTGCATCTCGTCGGCGCGGGAGAGATTATGCTCTCCGCCGCGGACCACGCGGTCCCTTATGAACTGCTCGTACACTGCGTCTCCCATGAACGCGAGAGCCAGCACGTTGAGATCGCGGCAGTCCATCAGCTTCTTACGATCTGGACGCCCTGCGGCGTATCCTTGAGCGTTATGCCCTTCGCGGCGAGCTCGTCGCGGATCCTGTCGGCCGTGGTCCAGTCCTTGTTCTTCCTCGCCTCCTGGCGCTGATCTATGAGAGCCTGAAGCTCGCTGTCGACGCCCTCGTCGTCATCCTTGCGGAGGATGCCCAGCACAGCCGTAAGCTCGTCGAGCAGCGCGTACATCCTGTCCGCGAACTCCTTCGAGACAGGCTCCCTGAGAGCCGTGTTTATATCCCTCACGAGCTCGAATATGCTTCCTATGGCGCCGGCCGTATTGAGGTCGTCGTCCATGAACTCTATGAACTGCGCCTTGTGCGCGTCCATCGCTTCGAGCTTTTCCTTCTCGGCGGGCGTCATAGCTCCGGAAGCGCTCTGCGCCGCGGCCTTCAGGTCCCTTCTGCAGTTGCGCATGCGCTCAAGCGACGTCTTGGCCTCCTCCATCAGCTCGTGGCTGAAGTTGATCGGCCCTCTGTACTGCGCCGACAGCAGGAAGTAGCGCAGGACCTCGCCGTCGTACTCCTTGAGTATGTCGCGCACGGTGAAGAAGTTGTTGAGCGACTTGGACATCTTTTCGTTGTTGACGGTTATGAAGCCGTTGTGCATCCAGTATCTCGCGAACTTCTTTCCGGAGAGCCCCTCGCTCTGGGCGATCTCGTTCTCGTGATGCGGGAACTGAAGATCCTGGCCGCCGCAGTGGAGATCTATCGTCTCCCCGAGGAACTTTTTAGACATCGCCGAGCACTCGATGTGCCAGCCGGGACGTCCCATTCCCCACGGCGATTCCCAGGCGATCTCGTCGTCGCTCTTGCGGGCCTTCCAGAGCGCGAAATCCAGCGGATCGCGCTTTTTTTCGCCCTCGGGTATGCGGGCGCCGACCTCCAGATCCTCTATGAAGTTTCCGGAGAGCATGCCGTAATTCCTGAACTTGCGCGTGCTGTAATACACGTCGCCGTCCACCTCGTACGCCATGCCCTTGTCGATGAGCCCCTGCACGAACGCGATTATCTCGGGCATCGTCTCGGTGACTCTCGGGTGCACCGTCGCGGGATCGACGTTGAGAGCCTTTACGTCCTTGAAATATTCGTCTATGTACTTCTGACCGACCTCGAGCGCGGAGATGCCCTCCTCGCGCGCCCTGTTGATTATCTTGTCGTCCACGTCGGTGAAGTTCTGTACGTATTTTACCTTCTGGCCCCTGTACTCGAGGTATTTGCGCATCGTGTCGAACACGACGAACGGCCTCGCGTTGCCGATATGTATGTAGTTGTAGACCGTGGGGCCGCAGACGTACATCGTGAGCAGCGAGGGATCCTGAGGCACGAGCTCTTCCTTGCGCCTCGACAGGGTATTGTAGACCTTCATCTTACTCCTCCATGGTCACCTTGATCATCTTCTGGTCGTGGAAAGGTCTGTCGCGGAAGTCTCTTCTGACGCTGACGATCCTCTCGGCTACGTCCTGCCCCTCGATGAGTTTTCCGAACGCCGCGTACTGGCCGTCGAGATGCGGAGCGTCCGCGACCATGATGAAGAACTGCGAGCCGGCCGAATCCGGATGCATGGAGCGCGCCATGGACAGGACGCCTGTCGTGTGCTTAAGGTCGTTCTGCACGCCGTTCGAGGCGAACTCGCCCTTGATGGTCCAGCCGGGGCCGCCCGTCCCGATGCCGTTGGGGTCGCCGCCCTGGATCATGAATCCGGGGATGACCCTGTGGAAGATGAGACCGTCATAAAAGCCGGCCCTTACGAGCTTCTCGAAATTCTCCACGGTGATTGGCGCGATCTCGGGATAGAGCTCCGCTCTCATCACGCCGCCGTCTTCCATCTCAAATCTTACGATCTTAGCCATTTTCTAACCTCTTCTTTCTTCTTCGACGAGCTTTACCGCCTGCGCCAGCGCGTCCTCCGCGCTGAGAAGCTGCATGTCTCCCCCGCGGCGCAGCTTGTATTCCACAAGGCCTTCGGCGGCCTTCTTTCCGACGGTTATCCTGATGGGGATGCCCAGAAGATCGGCGTCCTTGAACTTCACGCCGGGACGCTCGTCCCTGTCGTCGAGCATAACGTCGACTCCGGCCTTCTGAAGCTTCGCGTACAGATCCTCCGCGACGCCGGCCTGGATCTCGTCCGCCGCGCTGACGAGCGTTATCACGACGTGATACGGAGCGACCGACATCGGCCAGATGATGCCGTTCTCGTCGTGGTTCTGCTCGACGATCGCGGCCATCGTGCGCGTGACGCCTATTCCGTAGCAGCCCATCACGACGGGCTGTTCCTGCTGATTCTCGTCCTTGTAGGTGAGTCCCATCGGGACGGAATACTTGGTGTGGAGCTTGAACACCTGCCCCACCTCGATGCCCATGGCCCTTCTGACAGGCTTTCCGCAGACCGGGCAGGGATCGCCCTCCTGCAGCTGCTTTATGTCCTTTACGATATCGCCCTTGTAATCGCGCCCGTAGTTGACATTCACGTAGTGATGATCCTCCTCGCAGGCGCCGGCGCACATGTTCTTCGCGCCGACGAGCTCGCTGTCGACGACGATCGTGCAGTCGTGCAGACCTATCGGACCGGTGAATCCGCCCACGCAGCCCGTAGCGGCGCCCATGGCCGCCTCGTCCGCCATGGCGAGGGCGTATTCGGGTATATCAAGAGCGTTTATCAGCTTCGTCTCGTTCACCTGACGGTCGCCGCGCACGAACGCCGCGACGTATCTGACGGGATCGTCGTCCGTCGCCTGGACGCTGTAGAGCAGCGCCTTGATGCTCTTTTCCTGCGGGAGGCCGAGGAACGAGCAGACGTCTTCGATAGTCTTCGTTCCGGGAGTCAGCTTCTTCTCGAGCGGCAGCTCGGCTTCGTCCGAGGCGGGAGCGTCGCGGAAGTCGGCCCTCTCGGCCGTCGCGGCCATGTCGCAGCTGTCGCAGTAGAGGATCTCCTCCTCGCCCACGTCGCACAGCGCGCAGAACTCGTGGGAGCCGCTGCCGCCTATCGCGCCGCTGTCGGCGTCGACGGGCCTGTACGTGAGGCCGCACCTGTCGAAGACGCGCGAATAAGCGTCGTACATGTTCTTATACGATACGTCCAGACCGGCTTCGTCCCTGTCGAAGCTGTAGTTGTCCTTCATGATGAACTCCCTGCTGCGGATGAGCCCGAAGCGGGGGCGCGCCTCGTCCCTGTACTTGGTCTGTATCTGGTACAGGTTGACGGGCAGCTGCC
>JAEEVI010000020.1 GCA_016287035.1 Bacillota bacterium | reverse complement strand
TGCTCCGTCAAGCCGGTTGCGAAGAAGACCGGAAGCGTTGGAATCAAAATACCCGAGAGGTGTCTTCATCAGATGCGCTATGCCTGCCTTACGAATATTGGCGGCTGTCCGGAATGCGGCCAGATGTGTGCACATCAATGCCGCAAAATAGACGATGATCCCGGCGACCGCGGATCCGAAGGCCATCCAGCCGTATTTCGCGATCCCCGCGGCTTCCGTCCAGTTCGGCGCGACCGCGATCAGGTCGCGCGCCACCAGCCATATGCAGATATACGGCAGCATCCCAAGCACCATTGCGACAGCCGAGAGGCCAAGGCCAAGGAACGTCAGGCCCTTGTATCCGCCCGCGTATCCGAGCAGCACCGCCAGGTCGCTTTTCTTCTTTTTTTTCATGTATCCACCTCAATTTTGTCCAATGAAAAGATCACACCATAGTTAGCCTTAACTAACCATGGTGCGCTGAAACACCTTGAGATCGATACCCTTTCGATCTGCGTTTCTTCTTGTTGGAAAGCGTATGCGAGGCGTAAGGCGATCAAAGTTAGTTGTGTCTAACCATTTTGATTATATTCCCCTTATGAGATAAAAGCAATAGCAGCGGCCGCCTTTTTTACACATGCGAAGAACTGCCCTGATCCTTGACGATCCTCCCGGAACGCCTTTCGCTGCTGCCATACGCCCGCCTGACGAAGTTCAGAGCATAACAAAGGCGCCTCCCCGTTCGGGGAAACGCCCGCAATACTATGCGATATGCCTTTCGGCTCTCGAAAGACTACTTGCCTTCCTTGATCGCCGCCTGCGCTGCCGCGAGCCTCGCGATTGGTACGCGGAACGGGCTGCAGGAAACGTAGTCGAGACCGACCTTGTTGAAGAACTCAACAGAGGAGGGATCTCCGCCGGTCTCGCCGCAGACACCGAGGTGGATGTCGGGGCGGACGCTGCGTCCGAGCTCGGAAGCCATCTTGACGAGCTTGCCTACGCCCTTCTGGTCGAGCTTGGCGAACGGATCGCTCTCGTAGATCTTCTTATCGTAGTAAGCTCCGAGGAACTTGCCGGCGTCGTCTCTGGAGAATCCGAACGTCATCTGAGTGAGGTCGTTGGTGCCGAAGCTGAAGAACTCGGCCTCCTGAGCGATCTCGTCGGCGGTGAGAGCCGCCCTGGGGATCTCGATCATCGTTCCGACCTTGTACTTCATGGAGCTTCCGGCCTCGGCGATGACTGCGTCAGCGGTCGCGGTAACGACGTTCTTGACGTACTTGAGCTCCTTGACCTCGCCTACGAGCGGGATCATGATCTCGGGAACGACGTTCCAGTCCGCGTGTCTGGCCTGAACCGCCAGAGCTGCCTTGATGACGGCCTTCGTCTGCATCTCGGCGATCTCGGGATACGTGACAGCGAGTCTGCATCCTCTGTGACCCATCATCGGGTTGAACTCGTGCAGGCTGCTGATGATGTTCTTTATAGTCTCTACGCTCTTGCCCTGAGCCTTCGCGAGAGCTTCGATGTCCGCCTCGTCGGTGGGAACGAACTCGTGGAGAGGAGGATCGAGGAACCTGATCGTTACAGGGAAGCCCTGCATCGCTTCGTAGATGCCCTCGAAGTCGCTCTGCTGCATCGGCTCGATCTTGGCGAGCGCGGCCTTTCTCTCTTCGACGGTGTCGGAGCAGATCATCTCTCTGAAGGGTCCGATCCTGTCGGGATCGAAGAACATGTGCTCGGTCCTGGTGAGGCCTATGCCCTGAGCTCCGAGCTCGACCGCCTTGGCGGCGTCCTGCGGAGTGTCGGCGTTGGTCCTGACCTCGAGCCTGCGGTACTTGTCAGCGAGGGCCATGATGCGGCCGAACTCGCCGGCGATGGAGGCGTCCACGGTCGGGATGATGCCCTTGTAGATGTTGCCCGTCGTACCGTCGATGGAGATCTCGCTGCCTTCAACGAAGAGCTCTCCGCCGAGCGTGAATTTCTTGTTCTCCTCGTCCATAGCGATATCGCCGCAGCCGGATACGCAGCACTCGCCCATTCCTCTGGCGACTACCGCGGCGTGGCTCGTCATGCCGCCGCGAACGGTGAGGATGCCTTGAGCGGCCTTCATGCCTTCGATATCCTCGGGGGAGGTCTCGAGCCTTACGAGGACGACCTTCTCACCTCTGGCCGCCCATTCCTTGGCGTCGTCGGCGGAGAACACGACCTTGCCGCAGGCAGCTCCCGGAGAAGCGCCGAGGCCCTTTCCGATGGGGGTGGAAGCCTTGAGTATCTTCGCGTCGAACATCGGGTGGAGCAGCGTGTCGAGGTTTCTGGGCTCGATCATGAGCACGGCCTTCTTCTCGTCGATCATTCCCTCGTCCATGAGGTCGCAGGCGATCTTAAGAGCAGCCTGGGCCGTTCTCTTTCCGCTTCTTGTCTGAAGCATGTAGAGCTTCCTCTGCTCGATAGTGAACTCCATGTCCTGCATGTCGCAGTAGTGCTTTTCGAGGGTGTCGCATACGCCCTTGAACTGCTCGAACACCTCGGGCAGAACTTCCGCCATCTTGGATATCGGCATCGGCGTGCGGACGCCCGCTACTACGTCTTCGCCCTGAGCGTTCATGAGGAACTCGCCCATGAGCTTCTTCTCGCCGGTAGCCGGATCTCTCGTGAACGCCACGCCCGTTCCGGAGGTCTCGCCCATGTTTCCGAATACCATCGGCATTACGTTTACAGCGGTGCCCCAGGAATAGGGTATGTCGTTGTCTCTTCTGTATACGTTGGCTCTGGGGTTGTCCCAGCTGCGGAATACGGCTTCGATAGCGCCGAAGAGCTGTACCTTCGGATCGTCGGGGAAATCGCTTCCGATCTTGGCCTTGTACTCTGCCTTGAACTGGTTGGCGAGATCCTCGAGGTCGGCGGCGGTGAGCTCGACGTCGAGAGTTATGCCCTTTTCTTCCTTCATCTTATCGATGAGCTGCTCGAAGTACTTCTTGCCTACGCCCATTACGACGTCGGAATACATCTGTATGAATCTGCGGTAGCAGTCCCAGGCCCAGCGGGGGTTGCCGGTCTTGTCGGACATCGTGCGGACTACCTTCTCGTTGAGACCGAGGTTGAGGATCGTGTCCATCATTCCGGGCATGGAAGCTCTCGCGCCGGAGCGGACGGATACGAGGAGCGGGCTCTCCATATCGCCGAACTTCTTGCCGTTTACGGCTTCCATCTTCTCGATGCCTTCGAAGATCTGTTCCTTTATCTCGTCGGCGATCTTCTTGCCGTCCTCATAGTACTGAGTGCAGGCCTCTGTCGTGATCGTAAAGCCCTGGGGTACGGGAAGGCCTATGCTGGACATCTCAGCCAGATTGGCGCCCTTTCCGCCGAGGAGCTCGCGCATGTTTGCATTGCCTTCAGAGAAAAGGTATACATACTTTTTGCTCATAAAACGTTCTCCTTTCGAACATAAACTTAACTTGCTGCCGCAAAAAACTTTCAAAATATCAGTGCACCGTTACATATTACTACATATCGGCGGAATTGTCATCAGATTTTGAAAAGGTTTTCAATCTGGCCAGCTCCTCCTCCTCGAGCTGCCTGTACGCGACCTTGCCGACCAGCGTCTTGGGCATCTCGTCGCGGAACTCTATGTCGCAAGGCATGGCGTACTTGGCTATGCGCTTCCTGCAGTATGCCAGAAGCTCCTCCTTCGTCTCTTCGCCTGCTGGAACGCCCGGGCGCAGCACGACGAAAGCCTTCACCTTCTGCATCTTGTAATCGTCGGGGATGCCTATCACGCAGCTCATCAGGACCTTTTCGTTCGCGTCGAGGATGTTCTCCAGCTGCGCCGGATACACGTTGTAGCCCGACGTTATGATCATTCGCTTCGCCCTGCCCTTGAAATAGATGAAGCCGTCCTCGTCCATCGTGCCGAGATCGCCGGTGTACAGCCACGTGAGCCCGTCGGCGTGCTTTCTGAGCGTCTTCGAGGTCTCCTCGGGATGGTTTATGTATTCCTTCATGACGGTCGGTCCGGAGAGCACGATCTCGCCCTCCTGACCGTACGGGAGCTCCCTGTCGGTATCGGGCACGACGATCTTGTAATACGTGTCCGGGAACGGAAGGCCGATGCTGCCCTCCTTGTTCATGTGCGGCGGAGTGAGGCACGACGCTGTGACGCACTCGGTCGTGCCGTAGCCCTCGCGGATCTGGATGCTGGCGTTGTGCTCGTAAAGGAACGTGTCGAACTTCTTCTTGAGCTCTATCGACAGGCTGTCGCCGCCGGAGAAGACTCCCTTCAGGCACGAAAGATCCGCCTTTTCCATCGACGGTAGCCTGAGCAGAGCCTCGTACAGCGTCGGGACGCCGGCGATGAAGTTGCACTTGTATTTCGTTATCTGCTTCGCGTAGCTCGCGGCCGTGAAGCGGGGTATGAGGATGCAGCGGCCTCCGTTCGCAAGCATCGAATGTATGCATACGCCGAGCCCGAAGCCGTGGAAGAGAGGCATCGCCGCGAGCATCCTGTCGCCGGGTCTGAACATCCTGTTGACGCCGACTATCTGCGCGGCGAGCGCGTTGAAATTGAGGTTCGAAAGCGATATGCCCTTCGTCGTTCCGGTCGTGCCTCCGGAGTAGAGTATGACGGCCGGGTCCTCCGCCGCCTTCTTTACCTTATAGTTCCAAAAGCACGCGTTTCCGAGCGTCATGAACTTCTCCCAGCGTATGACGGGCGCGTCCTTTGGGATCTTCGCGATCTTGCGGCCCTCCGTGAGCATATACCCGGTCTTGAGAGGCTGCGAGAGCTCGTCCTTTATGCTCGCGATTATCACGTTGACTATGCCGGTATTCGCCCGGACCGCTTCTATCTTTCCGTAGAACTGGTCGAGCGTTATGACCGTGACGCTCCGCGATTCGTTAAGATAGAACTCTATCTCCTTCTCGCTCGAGAGCGGATGGATCATGTTACCTACCGCGCCTATGAGGTTTATCGCGTA
>JAEEVI010000019.1 GCA_016287035.1 Bacillota bacterium | reverse complement strand
GACGACGCCCGTAAGCATGATCGTCCTCGGCATAAGGCTGGCGACGGTATCGCTGAAGAAGCTGTTCACGCGGCCGTTCATATACGTTATCTGCGCGTTCAAGCTGTTCGTCTTCCCGGTCTTCGCCTACGCGCTCGTGTATTTCCTGCCGTTCTCGGATCCCTTCAAGTACAGCGTGCTGATACTTTCCGGCGCCCCGTGCGCGTCCATCATACTGATGCTCGCGGAGCTGCATCACTCCAACGAGGAGCTCGCCGCGAACTGCTTCCTGGTGTGCACGATGCTGTCGATAGTGAGCATCCCGATACTTACGCTCCTTGTCTGAGCGCAAACAAAAAAGCCCCCGCGAAGGGGGCTTTTTCAGTTGCTGTTTTACTTGTCGAAGTTGTTGAGGATGACCGCGAGCATCTTAAGAGGCGTGTCGCCGATGTTCTCGATCGAGTGGGTGTTGCCGTTGTCGCACATCTCGGCGTCGCCGGGGTTGAGCACGAGCTCCTCGTTGCAGTCGGACACGCGGCCCTTGCCCTCGAGGATGTAGTACGTCTCGAAGTTCTCGGTGTGGCTGTGCACTCCGATGGAGCAGCCTACGGGGATAGTGATGATGCCGAGCTGCGTGCCGGCGCCGTGAAGAAGTTCGGGAGGAACTATGTGCGTGAGCTTGAGAGTTCCCTTGCCGCCGCGAAGCTCTACCTTGTCTTCGGATCTCATTCCGTCCTGTGTAAGAAACATGATGTTCTCCTTTCTCTATCAAAGCTTTTTAAAGAATATGACTGTGGTATAACAGTGATTATAGCACCGCCGCCGCGCTTTGTGCGTTTTTTTCTCGACCGTTCGCGTTTCCGGAAGAGTTTTCCGGCGGATATGCTCTCCGCTTTGATGTTTCTTTTGCGGCGCGTTTGTGTTAAAATATCATATTAATCAGGCGGGTTTCGATATGAAGAGAACTCTATGCGTCATCCTTTCGGTCCTGCTCGTATTGTGCGGGCTTTCGGGATGCGGCAAAAAAGCGGATAAGGCCGGGAGCGGGGCTGCTCAGCCCGCCGTTTCGGACCTGGTCGACCCGAAGCCTTCCTCCGTCAGGGAGGATCCTCCGGAGGAGCCGCAGGAAGCTCCGCCGGAAGAGGTACCGCAGAGACCGTATACGACCACGTTCGACTACCCTGTCAGCGAGGTCACGGACGACATCCTCATACTCGTCAACAAGACGCATCCTCTCGCCGAGGATTACCGCGCCGAAGATATGGTCACGGTGTCCTCCTGCGATCCGGGCGTCGGGACGAAGGAGACGAGGATGATGCGCAAGGTCGCCGCGGACGCGCTCGAGGTCCTCATAGACGGCGCCGCAAAGGACGGATTCGACATCGTCATGCGCACGGGATACAGATCGTACGACTACCAGGCGAACCTCTTCGCAAGCTATGCCGCGAAGCACGGCGAGGAGCAGGCCAACACCTACAGCGCGCGGCCCGGGCAGTCTGAGCATCAGACGGGGCTCTGCTGCGACGTAGGCGTGCCCGGAAAGAGCCTCACTTCGTTCAACGGCTCCAAAGAAGCGGACTGGCTGGCGGAGAACTGCTGGAGATACGGCTTCATACTGCGCTATCCCGCCGATAAGACAGATATCACAGGCTACATCTACGAATCGTGGCACATACGGTATGTGGGCGAGGAAGTCGCTTCCATAATGCACGAAGAGGGCATCGCCACGTTCGAGGAATACTTAGGGATCCTTTAGAAACAAGATCGGAGGTAAAAATGGCTTATTTCTACAGCGAACCGTCGCGCACATTCAGCGAATATCTTCTCATCCCGGGCTTTTCCGGTCCGGAATGCATACCCGACAAGGTAAGCTTAAAGACGCCTCTCGTAAAATATAAAAAAGGCGAGGAGCCGGCGATCTCGCTCAATATACCGATGGTATCGGCCATAATGCAGTCCGTTTCCGGAGACAGGCTCGCTGTGGCGCTGGCGCGCGAGGGCGGCGTCTCGTTCATCTACGGATCTCAGAGCATCGAGAGCGAAGCGGCGATGGTCGAGCGCGTCAAGAGCTATAAGGCAGGCTTCGTCAG
>JAEEVI010000018.1 GCA_016287035.1 Bacillota bacterium | reverse complement strand
GAGGAGGGAGGGGCTCGTAGCTTCTACAGTGGAAGCGAGCTCGCCCATCGCCATTCCCGCGCCCGGCTTGATGATGCTGCCGAGAGCCAGACCGATGAGAGCGGATACGAACGTGAAGATGACGATCCACTTTACGGTGGCGGCGCCCATCTTTCCGGAGTTGCCTCCGGTGTTCTCCGCGAAGGACATCGCGATAGCCGACATTACCATCGGGTAAATGGCCATCATTACGAGGTTGATGAAGATGTCGCCGATGAACTTGACGTTCTTCATCGGGGGGCCGATCAGAAGACCCAGAGCCATACCGAGCACGGCGCCGATAAGGATCAGGACTGTCAATGACGGCAGCTTAGACTTTTTTTCCATAAAAAGACCTCCATGAAAAAAGATATAACTGCGGCCGCCGTTTCCCTGCTGCGGCGGAGGACGGCGGCAAAATACCTATATTTGAATTTTAAAGGTACCGTATTAAAGAGCCTTGAGCAGATCGAACATGACGCTCACGGCCTGTCCGAAGTTCTCGTACGGGGTGAACTCCTCGGGGCAGTGGCTCCTGGCGTTCACGCTCGGAACGAAGAGCATGACTGTGTCGATCGTCTGACCGATGGCGAGGGCGTCGTGGCCGGCGCCGCTGGGCAGCCTGAGGTAGCTGTAGCCGTGGGCCTTGCAGCTGTCCTCGAGGATGTCGAGCATGTGAGCGCTCATCTTGCAGGGCGTCACGAAGAGCTTCTGCTCCATCGTGTAGCTTCCGCCCATGCGGGCAGTCTCCTCTTCGAGGGACTTCTTGATGTTCGCGGTTATGTCGTTGATTATCTCCTGCTCGGTGCATCTGATGTCGACCGAGAACTCGACGGACTGGGCGATGACGTTCATTCCGCCGGGGGTAGCCTTGATGTAGCCGGTCGTCGCTACGGCTCCGTGTCCCTGCTCCCTTGCGAAGCCGGGGATCTTGGCCACTACGTTCGCCGCCATATCCATGGCGTCGATGCGCATATCCATCGGGGTGGTCCCCGCGTGGTCGGCGCGGCCGTTGACGGTGATCATGTAGCGCTGGATGCCTACGATGCAGTCGACGAGTCCGAG
The DNA here is from genome assembly GCA_016287035.1 of Bacillota bacterium. GTDB lineage: Bacteria > Bacillota > Clostridia > Peptostreptococcales > Anaerovoracaceae > UBA1764. The sequence continues at coordinate 25,623 of JAEEVI010000018.1, read as the reverse complement.
CTGGATCTTCTTCGCGTCGAGCACCGGGCCCTGTTCTATGTGGAGCTCGAGGTAGTGACCGATCGAGCCCTCGGGCCACTTGCAGCTTCCGATATTGGAGGGCTTGAGGTTGTAGGAGCGCATCGCTTCCGCGATCGTGATGCCGTCCCTGTCCTTGAACGTCATCGTCTCGTGCTCCGTCATCTCGCCGAGCATGCACTTGGAACCGAAGTAGCCGTTGCCGAAGCGGCAGCCTTCCTCGTCCATGAAGCCCGCGGCCACGAAGTCCGCTTCGAGCTCGAGGCCTTCCTCTTTTATGAGCCTTCCGACCTCTACGGCCGTGACGACTCCCGCGATGCCGTCGTAATCGCCGCCGTTATAAACGGAGTCGATGTGCGAGCCCATCATTACGCAGGGCTTTGAGGAATCCTTGCCCCTGATTCGTCCGAATACGTTGCCGGCGCAGTCTTCCCAGACTTCCATCCCGGCGTCGGTCATCGCCGCGATCATGTAGTCGGCGGCTTTTCTGAATTCGGGGGAGAAGGGCATGCGGGTGCATCCGCAGCCTTTTGTGGAGGTGAACTGCTTGAGAGCTTCAAGATCCTTTTCGATGCGAGCAGTGCTCTTTGCGATATCCATGTGGTCCCTTTCTTTAAATAAAACTCTATAAAGATTCCGCTATGTGCGCGCTGCACATATAAGCGGGAGAACGAACTATCGCTGATTGGCTAACCGGTTAACCAGTTGCCTTAAGTCTATGACCGTATCCGCGAGTTGTCAATGGGAAAAACGAAGATTTTGAATTATTTTGCGTACCTTATCCTGGAATACTTGAGATGCTTTTTCATAGCCTCCGCGGCGCCCTTGGAGTCGCCTGCCTGCAGAGCCTCCGCGATAGCCATGTGCTCGTGGTGTATCGCGGTCATCTTGTGCACGTTCGACATGCCGTTGAGGGTGTTGGCCAGAGCCAGTATCTTTTTGCTCGTGACGAGAAGGCTGCAGAGCAGCTTGTTCCCCGAGCATTTGGCGATAAAATAGTGGAACCTGTTGTCATATTCCACAAAGCTGGAAAAATCGTAGCGCGAAAAGCTGTCCTTTTCCTGCGCTATGACTTCGGCGATCTTCGGGAAATCGGGATGGTCCCTGTTCCTGCAGACGTCCTTTACGGCCTTGACCTCGAGTATCTCGCGCAGCTCGAATATCTCGTCGTTTATGCTGTCGTCGAGAAGGAACGTCCATGAGAACGGGAACGTGAAGATGTCGTCCATCTCCGAGGCGATATAAGACCCGCTGCCCGGCTTTATGTGTATGACGCCGAGCGCGTCGAGGACCTTGAGCGCGTCGCGGACGGACGCTCTGGGAAGATCGAGTATCTCGGACAGTGTCCTGTCGGACGGGAGCTTGCTTCCGGCCTTGAAGGTGCCCTTGATGATGTTGTTCGCGAGATAATCCGAGAGGATGCGCAGGTTCGCGTTTATCGTGCTGTCCCTGTCGGAGACCGCGAAGCTCGAGAACCTTTCGGGTTTTTTCGATACGTCTTCCGTAAAGTAATCGATGTTCTTCGCGAACGAATCCGGATCCATGTCGAACATCGACGGATCCATTGAGAGCGTGTGTTCGAGGTGCGCCAGCACCTTCTCCGCTCCGAGTTCGCCGGCTTCGATCCTTTTGAGCTCTTCGGGCGAAACGACGCGTTCGCCTTCGCCGTCCGTGAGCCAGCTGTCAGCGAATTCGGCGGCCGTCATCTTGAAATGGCGGCGCAGCGTCATGATGTTGATCCCCTCGCGATATCCGATCTCCTGTTTAGACATACCGGCAGCTCCTTCCGTGCGGTCCCGTGCGATCTCTGTCGCGTAATATTTTATATGAACAGTGCACGGCTTTTCAACCGTTTAGTTTGCCCCGCGGTTGTTTGCGCTGACAAGCCGCGCCAAATGGCGTATAATATATAGATAAACGAGCCGCGCGGAGCCTTATTTCTTTCCGGGCCGCGCGGACCCGAAAGATATACGGAGACAAAAGCGATATGACGCTTAAGGAATTGAAAGTCGGCGAGAGCGCCGCTATAACGCATGTGGGCGGCGAGGCCGCTCTGAGACAGCATTTTCTGGACATGGGACTGATACCGGGCACCGAGGTGACCGTAACGAAGCTCGCCCCGATGGGCGATCCCATGGAGCTTCAGATACACGGCTACGCGCTGGCGCTGCGCCTCGCCGACGCCGCGAGGATAGACATAGCTCCTGTTCCGGAGCGCAGCAACCCGCACAGCAGGATCGAGCGGACGAGCCAGGACGCGCATCCGGGCCTGGGCGAATCCGGCAAGTACCACGCCAAAGGCGACGGCGATCCTCTGCCCGACTCCGAGCCGCTCACCTTCGCGCTCGTGGGCAATCAGAACTGCGGAAAGACGACGCTCTTCAACAGGCTCACCGGAGCCAACCAGCACGTCGGAAACTTCCCCGGCGTCACCGTGGACCGCAGGGACGGCGTGATACGCGGCCACGCGAACACGGTCGTCACGGATCTTCCGGGCATATATTCGATGTCGCCGTACAGCAGCGAGGAGGTCGTTTCGAGGAACTTCGTGCTGCAGGGAAAGCCCAGGGGGATAATAAACATCGTCGACGCGACGAACATCGAGCGCAACCTGTATCTTTCCATGCAGCTGCTCGAGATGAACATCCCGATGGTCATCGCCCTGAACATGATGGACGAGGTCCGCGGGAACAACGGAGCCATAGATATCAACAGGATGGAGGCGCTGCTGGGCGTTCCCGTCGTTCCGATATCGGCGGCAAAGGACGAGGGCGTAGACGAGCTCGTCGAGCACGCGCTGCACGTGGCGAAATATCAGGAAAAGCCGCTGCATCAGGATCTGTGCAGCAAGACGGAGCACGGCGGCGCGATCCACCGCGCGATACACGCGGTCGAATCGATGATAGAGGACCACGCGGAGAAGGCGGACATACCTCTGCGCTTCGCGGCGACCAAGGCGCTGGAGAACGACCCGCTCGTGCTTTCCCAGCTCGGGCTCGACGACAACGAGCGGCAGCTCCTGGATCACATAGCGGTCCAGATGGAGAGCGAGAGCGGCATGGACAGGTGCGCCGCGATGGCCGACATGCGCTTCGACTTCATCGAGCGCGTCTGCGAGAGCACCGTCGTAAAGCCGAAGCACAGCAGGGAGTATCTCCGCTCTGAAAAGATAGACAGGATACTTACCGGAAAATGGACGGCCATACCCGTCTTCATAATCATAATGTTCCTTACGCTCTGGCTGACGTTCGACGTCATCGGCCCGGTGCTTCAGGATCTGCTCGCGGCCGCGATCGGAGCCGCCTCGAAGGCCGTGGACGGCTGGATGGAGGCCTCGAACGTCAATTCGGCGCTCAGGGGGCTCGTCACAGACGGCATATTCGAGGGCGTTGGGAGCGTTCTGAGCTTCCTTCCGATAGTCGTGACGCTGTTCCTGTTCCTTTCTCTCATGGAAGACAGCGGTTACATCGCCCGCGTAGCGTTCTTCATGGACAAGCTCCTGCGCCGCATCGGGCTTTCCGGGCGGAGCATCGTTCCTCTTCTTATAGGCTTCGGCTGCACGGTCCCGGCCGTTATGGCGACGAGGACCCTTTCCAGGAGCCGCGACAGGAAGATGACGATCCTTCTGACGCCGTTCATGAGCTGCTCCGCGAAGCTCCCGGTGTACGGATTCTTCGTGAGCGCGTTCTTCGCGGAGAAAAAGGGCCTTATAATGGCCGGCCTTTATTTCCTCGGCATATTCGTCGGAGTGCTCGCGGCGCTGCTCTTCAAGAACACGCTGTTCCGCGGAGAGGCCGCGACGTTCGTGCTCGAGCTTCCGAACTACAGGATGCCTTCCGCAAAGAACGTCCTGCAGCTCCTCTGGGAGAAAGCTAAGGATTTCATAACGAGAGCCTTCAGCATAATACTCGTGGCGACGATAATAGTCTGGGTGCTCCAGCAGTTCGACACGGGGTTCAACCTCGTTTCAGACCCCTCGCAGAGCATACTCGCGCAGGCGGCGGGGCTCATAGCGCCGCTGTTCGCGCCGCTCGGACTCGGCGACTGGCGCGTCGTCACGTCGCTCATAAGCGGCTTCATCGCGAAGGAGAGCGTAGTCGCGACGATGGAGATGCTGTTCACCGGCGGCGTCGCGACCGTGTTCACCGCTTCTTCCGCGGCGGTCATGCTGGCGTTCTCGCTGCTGTACACCCCGTGCGTAGCCGCAGTCGCGTCGATAAAGCGCGAGATGGGAGGCCTGTGGGCGATCGGCGTGGTCGTCTGGCAGTGCGCCGTGGCGTGGGGAGTCGCGTTCATCGTAAAGATCGCGGTCTCAGCTTTTATGTAGACGCTTTTAAATAACGGAGCAGGATATGTCCGACAGATTCACGAACATGCATGATCTCATACAGGCGTTCGCGGGGGCTCTCAACCTCACGATACCCGACGTGCAGGATCATCACCAGCGTGTCGCGTACATCGCGTACAGGCTCGCGGAAGCCATGGAGCTTCCGGACAAGGACAGACACAATATTATCTACGGCGCGATAATGCACGACGTCGGCTCCGTAGCCGAGGAGGGCGACCTTGCGCTCACGGACGTCGAGCGCAGGGTGCTGAAGGTCGCGAAAGCGGGCTCACGGATACTCGAAGGGTTTCCGGCGTTCCGCCACATATCCGAGACCGTGCTCAACAGCCAGGCGCGCTGGGACAAGCTCTCCTCAAGGCAGAGGACGGTCGGAGGGCCGCTGCTATACGGGCAGGTCATAAAGCTCGCCGATCACGTGTCGCTTATGCTGGACGGCGACGGTCCGATACTCGACAGGCTCGAGAAGGTGAAGAGCGTCCTTCACTGCGCGGAGAAAGGCGTCTACCGCCCGGACGTGCTGGACGCGTTCGACAGGATAAGCGCGAAGGCGTACATCTGGCTCGACATATATTACCGCCCCGATCATTTCCTCGATTTCATACCGGAGAACAGGGACGTTTCGCTCGAGGAGACGATGATGTTCACCAGATTCGTCTCGCAGCTGATCGACTTCAGGAGCCCGTTCACAGCCATGCATTCGGCAGGCGTAGCCGCTTCCGCCGAAAAGCTCGCGAGGCTCATCGGGATGTCGGACGACGAGTGCCGGATGATGCTGATCGCAGGGTATCTTCACGACCTGGGAAAGCTCAAGATCCCCGCGTCGATCCTGGAAAAGCCGGGGAAGCTCACGGATTCCGAGTTCAATACGGTAAAGGAGCACGCGTACTATACGCACGTGCTGCTCAAGGACATAGAAGGCTTCGCGCAGATATGCGACTGGGCTTCGTTCCACCACGAAAAGCTCGACGGCAGCGGATATCCGTTCGCTCTCACCGCAGGGGAGATACCCATAGGCTCGAGGATAATGGCTGTGGCCGACATCTTCTCGGCGATAACTGAAGAGCGTCCTTACAGAAAGGGTATGGAAAAAGCAGCCGCGGTCGAAGTCCTGCGCGGCAGCGCGCGGAGCGGAGCCATATCCGGCATAGTTACGGATCTTCTGCTCGACAACTACGCCGCCATAGACGAAGCGAGGGCGGCAGCCTCCGAAGAGGCGGGAAAGAGGTATTTCGGATCGATCTCCGCGAAGCGGGAATAAGTCCGCGGAACTGGCGGCTCTTCCGCGAAAGTGGTATCATAGTCAATATAGTAATGGAGCGCTTTGCGCGCGCACAGGAGGTGCGATATGGATCTTACACAGCTTCTCGGTACTTTTATGCAGGCCAATTATGTCAACGGAGTGGGACAGGCGACGAATTCGTCATCCGCGGACGTCGCGAACATCCTCGGAGCGGCGCTTCCCTCGATGCTTCAGGGCGCGCAGGCTCAAAGCGCGAACTCCGACACCGCGGCAGGCTTCCTGCAGGCCATTAGCGATCACTCTTCGAGCGATATCTCGGATCTCGGAGCTTTCGGCGGAGGCGCCGATCTCGCGGACGGCGACAAGATAATCGGCCATCTCTTCGGCAAGCAGAAGAACGAAGTGATAACGCAGGTCGCGAACAACGCCAACGTGTCCCCCAAGGTCGCCGCCAGCGTTATGGCCGCCGCCGCGCCCCTTCTCCTGAGCATGCTCGGGAAGGAAGCGAACGTTCAGGCCGCGGCGAGCAATTCCGCGGCGAGCACCGATATGGTATCCGGTCTCATGTCGGGACTTCTCGGAAGCGGCGACATGACCGCCATACTCGGCTCTCTTGTCGGAGGCCAGAGCCAGGCCAAGAAGCCCGGCGCGGCGGACCTCCTCGGAAGCCTGCTCAAAATGCTCAAATAAGGCACTTTAACTTGCCTGTAACGGGCGTTTTCTGTTAGAATATACTAAGTAACCGACTGCGGCGGAACAGACCAGAGCTTTCGCCGCAGGTTTGACTGTTGTTTTTAATTAAAACTGTCAAGGTCATGATGGAGAAAAGGGCTTTAAAACCGGAATTCAGACGCACAGTGCTCGTGGTGGACGACGAGGCTATAAACCGCGAGATGCTCGGGGCGTTAGTCGAGGATACCTACGACGTCATCTACGCCGCGAACGGGCGCGAAGCGCTCGAGATAATAGAAGATCACAGGGAGACGCTGTCGCTGGTGCTGCTCGATCTGATGATGCCGGAGATGAACGGCTACGAAGTGCTCGACCGCATGCATTCGGATCCGGCGCTCCGCCGCATACCGGTCATAGTTCTCACCTCGGAAAAGCAGGCGGAGATAAAGAGCCTTCAGCTCGGCGCCTCCGATTTCATACCGAAGCCGTACGACAATCCCGACGTCATGCTCGCGAGGATCAACAGATCGATCGAGCTCGCCGAGGACGCGAGCATCATTCAGAACACGTCGGTGGAAGACCTCACGGGGCTGTACAAGAAGAGCTTCTTCTTCGAGTACTGCCGCCAGTTCGACCTGCACAATCCCGGCGCGGCGATGGACGCCATAACCATAAATATAAACAGGTTCCGGCTCGTCAACGAGATAACCGGAAGAGCCGCCGCGGACGCGGTGCTCGCGGAGATAGGCCGCGCCATACTCGAGGAGCTGAAGGGCTCCGCCGGGCTGGCGTGCCATCCCGTTTCAGACGTGTTCTTCATCTACAGGGAGCATCTCGACGACATGCACGGGCTGCTCGAAAGGATAACGGAGCACGTGCGCAGGGTATCCCAGTCGTCCTGGGTGCACCTGCGGATGGGCGTGTATTCCAACGTCGACCGCGACATGGTGATAGACAGCCGCTTCGACCGCGCTTCGCTCGCCTGCGACGCCGCGAAGCACCGCTACGGAGACCCGGTCGTCTTCTACGACGACAGGATGCACGAGGATCAGATGCTCGCCGGACGCCTCGTCGAGGATTTCGAGGAGGCCGTGAGGCAGGGCCAGTTCATCGTCTATTACCAGCCGAAATACAACATCCAGCGCAGCGAGCCCGCGCTCAGCAGCGCCGAGGCGCTCGTGCGCTGGAAGCATCCCGAGCTCGGGATGGTGAGCCCCGGCGTGTTTATACCGCTGTTCGAGGAGAACGGCCTCATAATGAAGCTCGACAGGTTCGTCTGGGAGAGCGCCGTCAGCCAGATGGCGTCCTGGAAGAGGGAGCACGGATATTCGATCCCGGTATCGATCAACATATCGCGCATAGACCTCTACGATCCGGATCTCGAGGCCGAGCTGACAGGGCTCGTCGAAAAATACGGCATCGACACAGCGGATCTGTATCTGGAGATAACGGAATCCGCGTATACGGACGATTCCAGGCAGCTCGTGGAGTCCGTCACCAGGCTCCGCTCATGCGGATTCAAGATAGAGATGGACGACTTCGGTTCGGGCTATTCGTCGCTGAACATGCTTACGAGACTTCCGATCGACGTCCTGAAGCTCGACATGAAATTCGTGAACAATCTCAGCGACGATCCGAAGGGCATAAAGATGATAGAGCTCATAATGGACATCGCGAAATATCTCGGCCTTATAGCCGTAGCCGAAGGCGTGGAGACGGCCGAACAGGTCGCGATCCTCAAAAAGGCCGGAGTCGACATAGTTCAGGGGTATTATTTCTCAAAGCCGATACCCGGCGGGGAATTTGAGGAATTGCTGACGTCCCGCGCGGCGGGAGCCGGGGGGAGGAGCTGACATGCTTACACTGGATGCTTTAAGGGAATACGGGGCCGACGTCGACGAGGGGCTCATGAGATGCATGAACAACGAAGCGTTCTATCTCAGGCTGGTAAAGATGGCTGTCGCCGACAACGATATGGAAGCGCTCGGACAGGCGCTGCAGGCCGGAGATCTCGGCCGCGCTTTCGAATGCGCGCACTCGCTGAAGGGCGTCGCGGCAAACCTGTCGCTTACGCCGATATACGGACCGGTCTCCGAGATGACGGAGCTTCTCCGCAGCCGCAGCGAGGCCGATTACAGCGGGCTTTACGACAAAGCCGCGGCCGCGTTAAAAGATCTGACGGCGCTCTGCGCCGAATAGGGGGCGGCGCGCCGCTCGCGCGCTCTTCATGGGAAAATGACAGGATCCAATACCAGAAACATCAAAGCGATAAAATTCAGAACTTTCAACGTGGCGATGGCCGTAGCCGTCGCTATACTCGCGGTCATACTCGTCGGCCTTATAGTCCTTACGGCTTCGACTCACAGAAAGGCGGACGAGGCCGCCGAAAGATACATAGCATGCCTTCAGGACAGCCGCGAGATGATGGACGCGTCGGACTATCTGACGGACAGGGTCAGGGCGTTCGTCGTGACGGGCGACGAGAGATACGCGCACGACTACTTCGAAGAGATCGAAAAGACCAGACGCAGGGAAAGATCCCTCGAGGATCTGGGAAGATACTTCGAAGGATCAGAGATATACGATTATCTTGAAAACGCTCTCACCGCTTCGGCCGATCTGACGCAGCCGGAGTATTACGCGATGCGCCTTAAGATCGAGTCGACGGGAGCGGATCTTTCACGGTACCCGAAGGCGCTCGGTTCGGTCGAGCTGTCGGACTCCGACCTCGCGCTCACGCCGCGCGCGCAGGGAGAAAAGGCGCAGGATCTCGTGTTCAACGAGGATTACCGCATCGCGAAGAACACGATAAGCAACAACGTGGACAGCTGCCTGCAGGCTCTCACCGCGACGACCTACGCCGATCAGGCGGCGAACACGATCCTCCATAAGAACCTCATGGCGGTCCAGATAATGTTCACCACGCTCCTTCTTATACTATCGATCCTGATGATCGTATTCATCCATCCTCTGGTCGTGAGCCCGCTGAGCAACGCCGTGGCGTGCATGGACCGCGAGGAGAAGCTGCCGCTGCAGGGCGCGTACGAGCTCCAGTTCCTGGCCAGCACGTACAACGAGCTGTTCGAGAGATCGCGCAGCAGGCAGGACATGCTCGAGCACGAGGCCGAGCACGATCCGCTCACGGGCCTGCTGAACAGGCGCTCGTTCGACAAGCTGTGCGCCGAGCTCGACGGCACGGGCTATACGCTCATAATAATCGATATCGACAAATTCAAGCAGATAAACGACAAGTACGGGCACGACACGGGCGACATGGTGCTCAAGAAGTTCGCCGCGATGCTGCTCATAACCTTCCGCCCGGAGGACGCGGTCTGCCGCATAGGAGGCGACGAATTCGCCGTCGTGATGAGATCGAACTCTCCGGTGCTGCGCGGCGTCATAACCCAGAAGGTGGACGAGATGAACAGCGCCGTCGCGGAGCCCGACGGCGGGATCCCGGGCTTCACGATAAGCGCCGGCGCGGCCTTCAGCGTTCCGGGCGAGCCCGGAGACGTCATATTCAAGCACGCGGACACGGCGCTGTACGTGATCAAGCACACCGAGCGAATGGCGTGCAAGTTCTATTCTCCGGACGACAGGATACCGCAGGAGTGACGTTTTATGGAGCCGAGAGATAAGACTGTGGCCGAATCCATGGCGGAGACGTGCCATATAGTGATGGCCGGAGACCTCAACGATTCCGGAAGGCTGTTCGGAGGCGTGCTCCTCAGGTGGATCGACGAGACCGCGGGGATAGTCGGAAGGCGCCACGCGCAGATGAACGTCACGACCGGCACTATAGAGAACCTCAGGTTCCTCAAGGGGGCCTACATAAAGGATACGGTCATAGTCTCGGGGAAGGTCACGTACGTCGGGAACGCGTCTATGGAGGTAAAGGTCGAGAGCTACGTCGAGCATATCGACGGCAGCCGCGAGCTCATAAATATAGCGTACCTCACGATGGTCGGAATGGGCGACGACGACAGGCCGCACAGGCTTCCCAGGCTTATCCTTACGAGCGATGAGGAGCGGCAGGAGTGGAGGATGGCCGAAGAACGCAGGGCGCAGAGGCTGCGCCAGGCGGAACAGGACGCCTCCGGAAAAAGCTCCTGAAATATTTTCAAAAAAGGTGTTGCAAACGCCGCAAGTGTGCGGTATATTAATGCAGTAAATTGAATATTACCAGTAGATGTCTGCAGGAAAACGGCCGAAAGGCCTGCCGAAGGAGTAAAACTCTCAGGCGTTCCCGAAGGAACAGGACTGCAGGCTGATGGAACTCTGGAGAATCCCTGAAAAACGGGTGCCGAAGGGGCAAGCGCAGATGCGAATCTCTCAGGCAAAAGGACAGAGCTGCTTAGATAAATACCATTTTTGTGGGCAGTCTGTTCGCGTGCATGTGCACGAACAGACTTTTTTATTTATCGGGCACCGGATCCGCTGGCAATGGCTTAGGACGGGAGACCGTCCGAAAAAGGAAAGGGAATATTTGATTATGAAACAGAATCTTCTTGACGACATTCAGAACCTGCTTCTGCTCGGCGCCGGCCCCTCGGGCGTGGCTCCCAACACGTATCACGCCATGTCCCGCAACGTGCTCGGACATCTCGATCCGTATTTCCTCAAGATCATGGCGGAGATAAAGCACGGTCTGCGCGAGCTCTTCGGCACCGAGAACAAGGTGACGGTCCCCCTGTCCGGAACAGGTTCGATCGGAATGGAAGCCGCGTTCGTCAACGTCATAGAGAAGGGCGACAAGGTCCTCGTGCTCGAGAACGGCGTTTTCGGCAACCGCATGGAAGACGTAGCGAGCAGGCTCGGCGCGGTGGTCACAAAGGAAGAGTTCGAGTGGGGAACGCCAGTCGTTCCGGCGAGGGTAAAGGAGCTGCTCGAGCAGGATCACTACAAGCTCGTGGCTATAGTCCACGCGGAGACTTCGACAGGCGTATGCAACCCCGTCGAGGAGATAGGCAGGATGGTCCACGAGGCCGGAAGCCTCTATCTCGTCGACTGCGTCACGAGCCTCGGCGGAATACCCGTAGAGGTCGACAAGTGGCACGCCGACATCGCCTACAGCGGCACGCAGAAGTGCCTTTCCTGCCCCCCGGGAGCCGCTCCGATAACCTTCAGCGACGCCGCGATGCAGGTCATAGAGAACAGAAAGACAAAGGTGCCCAACTGGTACCTCGACATGAACATGCTCACCCACTACTGGAGGGGAGCGACGAGGGTCTACCATCACACCGCGCCTATTAGCATGATGTACGGCCTTTACCAGGCGCTGTACAACATACTCGAGGAGGGCAAGGAGAACTGCTTCGCAAGGCATATGGCCGCGCACAGGCGCCTCGTGGAAGGGCTTGAAAGGATCGGCCTCGAACTGTTCGTGGCTCCCGAGTTCAGACTTCCGGATCTCAACTGCATCGTCGTTCCCGAAGGCATAACCGACAAGGAGATAATCTCGGAGCTCAGGGACAACTACAGCATAAGCATCAGCGCGGGTCTCGGACCGATGGCGGGCAAGATCCTCCGCGTTGGCCTCATGGGTTACAACGCCACGGAGACTAACGCCGACAGATTCGTAAGCGCTCTGGAGGAGATCCTCCGCGCGCACGGCTGCCTCGCTGAAAAGGCCGCGTAAGAAAGTATTCATAATAAAACAGTGCCGGACGATCGTCCGGCACTGTTTTCATGTGTCGCTTGATGCGCGCGCGTCTTCCGGCGCCGTGCCCGTCAGGGCTTTACCGCGATCGCCTCGACCTCGATGAGAGCTCCCTTGGGAAGAGCCGCCACCTGGTAGCAGGAACGCGCGGGATAGGGCGCGGAGAAGTATTCCGCGTAAAGGCCGTTTACGACTCCGAAGTTGTTGATGTCGGAGAGGAAGACTGTCGTCTTTACGACGTCGTTGAGACCGCAGCCCGCCGCCTTGAGGACCTCCTCGAGGTTCTTCATTGAGGCCTTTGTCTGCGCTTCGATGCCTTCGGGGATCTGGCCTGTCGCAAGATCGATCGGAAGCTGTCCGGAGGCGTATACGACGCCGTTTGCTTCGATCGCGTGCGAATAGGGGCCTGCCGCCGCGGGAGCGTATTCGGAATTGACAAGTGTCTTCATAGCTTTACTCCTTTTCTCTATGCCTTTTTTTCTCTGTCGGGGCTGCAGAAGATCATCGCCAGGACCGTTCCGGTCGTGTCTCCGATGTTCTTGAGGCCGTTCCAGTCTCCATTATAGCATACGAGAACGTCTCCGGGGCCGAGAGTGGACTCTTCTCCGTTCAGAGTCGCGAGATAGGTGCCCTCTATGATGTAGTACACCTCGAGGTCGCCGTCGGGATTGCACTTCTGCTCGTGATATCCGACGCTGGAGCCGGGGACCATCGTGACCCTTCCGAAGAAGGATCCCGCGTGCAGAGCTTCGTCGGCTTCGAGGAACCTGCACGCGTCGACGTAAAGATCTCCGCCGCAGTTGTGCTCATAATGCTTTGATGGCATATCCTTTAAATACTTTACCATTTTTTCCTCCTTAAAGAACTAATGGCTTTGAATGCCCCCGACAGTGATGCCGCGGGGCGCTTGTACCGTTCAGCGCGGATATGTCCTTCGCCCTGTATTATTATGTATGAACAGCGTCTGTGTTTTCCGGAAAACAAATGCCCGCTTTTTTGTCTTAAAATCGAAACATTGGAAGTTTCTATTGTTTTTTCCGAGCGACATTCACGGGCGCGGTGATATCATTCAAACTGCAGAAACGCGATTCCGTTCAGCGCGGTCTTATCGTTCTTCAGCAATCATATTTATAGAGTTGAAAGGTTGAAAGGAAAGAAAAAATGGGTACTATTTTATCAGTGATCCCTCCGATCCTAACTATCGTACTCGCTCTGTGGACCAAGAACATCATAATCTCGCTGTTCGCGGGCATCGTCCTCGGTTCGTTCATAATCAACGGCCCCGCGGGCTTCATCCCGCCCATCGTCGATGAGTACATGACGAACGGCTTCAAGAGCAACACGAACGTACTTATCTGCATGATCCTCATCGGCATAATGCTCGAGTTCGTAAAGCGCTCCGGAGGATTCAAGGCGTTCGCGGAATGGTGCCAGAAGAAGGTGAATACGCCCAAGCAGACGCTCATCTACACCTTCTGGTTCTCGATGCTCTTCTCGATCGCGACCAACCTTGGAAGCCTCACCATCCCCAGGGTAATGAAGGTCCCCACGATCCAGAACAAGATGAACGAGGTAAAGGTCCCGATGATCTGCACGTCCGTCATCAACGCGATGTCCTCGATGCTGCCGATCACCAACTACATCCTCTTCTTCTCCGGACTCATCGTTTCCGCCGTTCCCGATCAGGGCTTTGACGGCTACACGATCTTCGTCCAGGCGATCCCGTTCCAGTTCTTCGCGATCGTATCCGTGCTCACCGCGGGACTTTACGCGTACGGACTTATCCCCGATCTGGGCATACTCAAGAGAAAGTCGAGCGATGAAAGCTCCGCCGAGGCGATAGCGCAGGCTCAGAAGGAAGCTCTCGAGACTCTCGGCGGCGACGAAGTCGTATCCGACATCTACGCTCTCGTAGTTCCGTTCGCGTGCCTCATCATCGCTATCCCTCTCTTCTCCCTGCTCGCCGGAAAGCTCGTAGTCACCGTAGGTATCTTCATCGGAACTGTAGTATCCGTCATCTACGGCATCTGCAGAGGCAGAGTCAAGTTCGGAGCGTCCATGGGCGCGTTCGCGGCCGGCTTCCGCCAGGTAGCGATGGTATTCCTCATCCTGCTGTTCGCGTTCACTTTCGGCCAGGTAGTAAGCGCTCTGGGCTTCTCGACCTATGTCATCGGACTGCTCGGCAACAGCTTCTCCGGAAAGCTCATCCCGATGATCGCTTTCATCGTCTGCTGCCTCATCTCCTATCCGACGGGCTCGCTCAGCGCCTCCGCCGTCATAGTGTTCCCGCTGGCAGTTCCTCTCGCGCTCTCCTCCGGGATCTCCATCCCTCTCACGGTAGGCGCGATAATCAGCGGATCCCACTTCGGAGATCTGTTCTCGCCGGTATCCGACAGCGTTATCCTTCCGTCTTCCGCTATGGGCGTAGACCCGGTAGAGACCTCGAAGGCGCTCGTCCCCTACAGGCTGATCCAGTTCGTGATCACCTGCGCGCTCTTCCTGATCGCAGGCTATATACTCTAAAAGGAATAATTGCCCGGATCCCTGTCCTTTGTTAAAATAGGTCATACAGTTTTATCAGAGGAGGGATGGTTATGAGCCAGCATGACGTTTACCGCGACAGGAGCAGAGAGATAGAGCTCCTGCAGAAGAAGAACCCGATGATGCCGCTTTACATGGTGGTAAGGGAATGCCTGAAGCGCGAGATAATATCATGCCGGCTCGTGCCGGGCGAGAGGTTCAAGGAGCTCGAGCTCTCACAGGCCTGCGGCGTGAGCCGCACGACGATACGGAACGCCGTGGACATACTCGTCCGCGACGGGCTCGTGGAGCTGAGCGGGAGGAGCATGAGGGTCGTTCCGCTCACGAGAGCCCAGTATACCCAGCTGCACGAGTTCAGGCGCAGGATCGATCCGATAGCCGCGTCGCTCGCCGCGGACAGGTATACCAAGGAAGACCTGGACGTTATGCGCCGCTTCATAGCGGAATGCGCCTCCGACGACGCCGAAACGTTCCTGGAGGCAGACAGCAACTTCCACCGCGCCATTTACGCGGCGTCCGGGAACATGTTCCTTTTGAAAGCGTACGATCAGATCGATCCTTCGCGCAGGAGGATCAACTATTATTCGGTAGTGAGCATCTCCGAGAGCGGTCTCTGGGACTTCAGCAAGGACAAGCGCGACCGCATGAGAGCGGAGCACAAGGCGATATTCGACGCCATAAAGCGCTCGGACACGAAGACGGCCGCGGAGCTGTCGGAGAAGCACGTAGGCTCGCTGCTTTTCGATTTCGATTCTTACAACAAACATTAGGAAACGATACTGTCCGCCAGGCGACGCCCGGGCCCGCTCCCGGGATCGACGACCGGGGTATCTTCTTAAATGAGACGTAAATCTGATTTAAGGAGGTCAGTATTTATGAGCACCGAATATAAACTGGACGTGAAAACGCCCCAGTCTTTTACCTATGTCACCAGAAATATCCCCAAGGTAACGGTCGAGCAGAGGGAGAGAGCCCTCAAAGCCACGCATTACAACGAATTCGCATTTCCCGCGGGCCTTCTTACGGTCGATATGCTGTCGGATTCCGGCACGACCGCAATGACGGACGTTCAGTGGTCCGCGTTGTTCCTCGGAGACGAATCGTACGGGCGCAACAAGGGATATTACGTCCTTTTGGACGCCCTCAGGGACTGCTTCGAAAGAGGCGACGATCAGAAGAGGATAATAGATCTCGTCCGCACGAACTGCACCGACATCGACAAGATGCTCGACGAGGTGTACCTGTGCGAATACGAGGGAGGGCTGTTCAACGGCGGCGCCGCGCAGCTCGAAAGACCGAATACATTCATCATCCAGCAGGGAAGGGCCGCCGAGTCCGTGCTCTTCGAGATGGTGAGGAACATACTCGGGAAAAGGACGCCCGGCAAGGCTTATACTATACCCTCGAACGGCCATTTCGACACGACCGAGGGCAACATAAAGCAGATGGGCTCGATCCCCAGGAACCTCTACAACAAGGAGCTCCTCTTCGAGGTGCCGGAGGGCGGAAAGTACGCGACGAACCCCTTCAAGGGCAATATGGACACGAAGAAGCTCGAGCAGCTGATCGAGACGCTCGGGCCCGAAAACGTCCCCCTCGTATACACGACGATAACGAACAACACTGTCTGCGGTCAGCCCGTCTCTATGGCGAACATCAGGGAATGCAGCCGCATAGCGCATAAATACGGCATCCCGTACATGCTCGACGCGGCGCGCTGGGCGGAGAACTGCTACTTCATCAAGACGTACGAGGAAGGCTACAGGGACAAGTCGATCCCCGTCATCGCGAAGGAGCTCTTCAGCTACTGCGACGGATTCACGGCGTCTCTCAAGAAGGACGGCCACGCCAACATGGGCGGCATCCTCGCGTTCCGCGACAGGGGCTGGTTCTGGAAGAACTTCTCGGATTTCAACGAAGACGGCTCCGTAAAGACGGACGTTGGCATACTGCTGAAGGTGAAGCAGATATCCTGCTACGGGAACGACTCCTACGGCGGCATGTCCGGAAGAGACATCATGGCTCTGGCCGCCGGCCTTTACGAATGCTGCGATTACGATTACCTCGACGCGAGAGTCTCGCAGTGCGAATACCTCGCGCAGGGCTTCTACAAGGCAGGCGTAAAGGGCGTGGTGCTCCCCGCCGGCGGACACGGCGTCTACATAAACATGGACGAGTTCTTTGACGGAAAGCGCTCCCACGAGAGCTTCGCGGGAGAGGGTTTCTCGCTCGAGCTGATACGCCGCTACGGCATAAGAGTCTCGGAGCTCGGCGACTATTCCATGGAATACGATCTCAAGACCCCCGAGCAGCAGGCCGAGGTCTGCAACGTCGTGCGCTTCGCGGTCAACCGCTCCATGTACACGAAAGAGCATCTCGACTACGTGATCGCCGCCGTAAAGGCGCTCTACGAGGACAGGGAGAGCATCCCGAACATGAGGATAACGATGGGAAGAGAACTGCCCATGCGCCATTTCCACGCGTTCCTGGAGCCGTATCCGAACGAATAGGCTCCCGGATCCGGATCGGTCCTTCGGACGTTCGGTCCCGCAAAGCCGTGTGACGTGTTCACACGGCTCTTTTTTTATGCTATCATAGCGGGAAGGAGGTCTTGGATCATGGACAAAAAAGCCTTATATTCGCTCAGCTACGGAGTTTTCATGCTCGGCACGAGGAGCGGAGACAAAAAGAACGGATGCATAACTAACACCTGCTTTCAGACGGCGAACGATCCCGTCAGAGTCGCGGTGTCGGTCATAAACGCGAATTACAGCTGCGATCTTATAAAGGAGAGCGGGCTGTTCACGCTCAGCGTTCTCAGCGAGAACGTCAGCTTCGAGACGATAAAGCACTTCGGCATGCAGTCCGGCAGAAGCGTCGACAAGCTCGCGGACATCTCCCTGCCCGAGGACGCGGCGGGAGTCCCGTACATGGGCTGGTCCGCGTGCGCGGTGCTCAGCTGTAAGGTGCTGCAGAGCATCGATCTCGGCAGCCATACGCTGTTCGTCGCGGAGGTCACCGACGCGAAGTCACTTTCGGACGACGCGCCTCTCACGTACGCTTACTACCAGTCGAACATAAAGCCGAAGCCGGAGAAGAAGCAGGAGACCCGCGCCATAAAGGCGTGGCGCTGCAGGATCTGTAATTACGTATACGAGGGAAGCCAGCTCCCGGCGGATTTTCTGTGCCCGATCTGCGGCCACGACGCGAGCGATTTCGAACCTGTATACGAATAAGATACGGCGCGCCTGCCGCGGCGCGTGAAGGAGGAACAAGATGGAAAAGGTAAAAAGGGGCAGCGCCGCAGCGCTGCTGCCGATAGCAGTATTCGTAGTACTGTATCTCGGCCTCGGAATAATCATGGAATACGTTCTGAAGATTGACATGGGCTTCTACAATATCCCCATCGTCGTCGTATTCCTCGTGGCTCTGCTCGTGGCGTTCCTGCAGAACAGGGAGCTCTCCTTCGATAAGAAGATAGACGTTGCCGCGCGCGGAGTGGGCGACAGGAACATATTCATAATGCTCCTGATCTTCCTTGAAGCCGGCATATTCGTCGGCATCGTAGGAAGGGGCAGCGCGCAGAGCGTGGCTTACTTCATGCTCTCCATGATCCCAGCGAGATACGCTGTCGCGGTGCTCTTCATAGTCGCGTGCCTCGTATCCGTAGCGATGGGCACTTCCGTCGGAACGATAACGCTCATAACGCCGATAGCCGTCGAGATGTCGATGGCCTCGGGCTTTTCGCCGGCGCTGTGCGTCGCGTCCGTGATAGGCGGCGCGATGTTCGGCGACAACCTTTCGTTCATCTCCGACACGACGATCGCCGCCTGCCAGGGGCAGGGATGCGAAATGAGGGACAAGTTCCGCGAAAATTTCGCGATAGCTCTTCCTGCTGCGATAATATCGGTGATCGTCATCCTGGTCGTTTCCATGAGCAGCTTCACTGAGGGCTTCGATGTTCCCGGATACGACCTCATCCAGATAATCCCGTACGTCATCGTCCTCGCGGGCGGTATCATCGGTATAAACGTGTTCGTCGTGCTGCTGCTGGGCATAGTCAGCGGATTCCTGATCATGCTCTGCACCGGCGCCGCTACCGCCACTGCGCTCCTCGGAGGAATGGGCGCGGGCGCCGCGGGGATGTTCGAGACCGCGATGGTCGCGATCCTCGTCTCCGCGATCTGCGCTCTGATCCGCGAAGCCGGCGGCTTCGAAGCGCTCCTGGCGGCTATATACAACGTGTTCAAGGGCAGAAAGGGCGGGCTCCTCGGAATGGGGATCCTCGTCGTCCTCCTCGACATAGCGACCGCCAACAACACGGTAGCGATCGTGATGGCTAACCCGATCGCCTCCGACATGGCGAAGAATTACGGCATAACGCCGAAGAAGACGGCTTCGATCCTCGACACGTTCTCCTGCATCTCGCAGGGCATCCTGCCCTACGGCGCGCAGATGCTAGTAGCTCTGTCGGCGGCGGCCTCGCTCGGCTGCGGTCTCTCGGCGTTCAGGATCATACCGCTGCTGTTCTACCCGTATCTGCTGCTCATAAGCTCGCTCGTATTCATATTCGTGATCCCCGAAAGGAAAAAGGAAAAAGCATAGTATGCGCGCCCTCGGTTATTACAACGGAAAGTTCGATCTCCTA
This sequence comes from Bacillota bacterium, assembly GCA_016287035.1. Taxonomy (GTDB): domain Bacteria; phylum Bacillota; class Clostridia; order Peptostreptococcales; family Anaerovoracaceae; genus UBA1764. The sequence continues at coordinate 6,497 of JAEEVI010000018.1, read as the reverse complement.
GAGAATATGACGATCCCCATGAACGACCGCGTCTGCTGGTTCGGCGACGGGGTCTACGACGCGGGACCGTGCCACAACTATCACATATTCGCGCTCGACGAACATATCGACAGGTTCTTCAGGAGCGCTGACGCTCTGGATATCCAGATCCCGGTGACGAAGGCCGAGCTCGCGAAGCTCCTGAACGAGCTCGTCGTAAAGCTCGATACGGGCGACCTGTTCATATATTTTCAGGTGACGAGAGGTACCGCGCCCAGAGATCACACGTACAGCAGGGCACCCGGAAACCTCTGGGTGATGATGCGCCCGTCGAAGCTCGACGAAGGGAAAGAGCCCATAAAGCTGATCACGCTCGAGGATACGAGGTTCCTTCACTGCAACATAAAGACGCTCAATCTGATACCGGCCGTAATGGCCTCGCAGAAGGCCAGCGCCGCCGGCTGCCAGGAGGTCGTCTTCTTCCGACCGGGCGGCCGCGTCACGGAATGCGCCCACAGCAACGCGAGCATCCTGAAGGACGGCGTGTTTTACACGGCTCCCGCGGACAATCTCATACTTCAGGGGATCTCCCGCAATCACATGATAAGCGCGTGCGGGGCGCTCGGCATACCTGTCGTCGAGGAGCCTTTCTATCTGCCGGATCTCTTCGAGGCCGACGAGATACTGATCTCCAGCTCAAGCAAGCCCTGCCTGAGGGCTCTGGAGGTCGACGGAAAGCCTGCCGGAGGCAGGGATCCGGAGCGCTTCGAGGCGATACGCAGCCATATGGTCGAAGAGTATTACAGATGTACTGAATAGACACGCCGCAAGTCCGTACCGGCGCGCCTCACAGCGGGCGCGCCTTGATATTTTCGTACAGGCGTTATAAAATAACTTATTTACTGCACAACTAACACATCGGTTTTTATAGAAAGGCATAAAGATGAACAAGATCGTTCCTGAAAGGTTTTACAAGCTCGGAACTCAGCCCAACGAGATGAGGGAGCTTTTCGAATACGGCAAGAAGAGAAAGCTCGAGGTCGGCGACGACAAGGTCTACGACTACAGCCTCGGCAATCCGAGCTCTCCCGCTCCCGCCGCGCTCAACGATTCGATACGCGAGGTGCTCGGCAAATATTCTTCGATACAGCTCCACGGCTATACGTCCTCTCAGGGCGATCAGGCCAGCCGTCAGACTATCGCGGATTACCTTAACAAGACCCACGGCTTCAACTGCAGCGGCGGAGATCTCTATCTCACCTGCGGAGCCGCTTCCGCGCTCGCCATAACGCTCAACGCGATCTCGATGCCCGGCGACGAGGCCATCGTTTTCGTTCCGTATTTTACAGAATATAAGGTCTTCGTAGAGGATGCCGGTATGAAGCTCGTCGAGGTGCCGTGCCGCAGGACCGATTTCCAGATCGATTTCGACGCGCTCGAAAGCGCGGTCAACGAACACACTAAGGCCGTCATAATCAATTCGCCCAACAACCCGACAGGCGCGGTCATCCCGGAGAAGGACATCATAAAGCTCGCCAAGCTCCTCGACGACGCCCAGAAGAAGTACGGCAGCGCGATATTCCTGATCGCGGACGAACCCTACAGAGAGCTCGTCTACGACGACGATATAACGGTTCCGTTCGTGCCGAAGTACTACGACAACAGCATTATCAACTACTCGTTCAGCAAGGCGCTGTCCATGCCGGGCGAGCGTTTCGGATACATCATGGTCTCTCCGAAGAGCCCTTATCACGACGAGGTCTACTTCAGCGTGTGCGGCGCCGGAAGATCGATGGGCTACATCTGCGCTCCCGCCATTTTCCAGAGAGCCGTGCCGATGTGCCTCGGACAGACAGCGGACATCTCCGTCTACAAGACTAACAGGGATATACTGTATAACGCCCTCGTGGAGTACGGATACGAAGTCGTACATCCGGACGGAGCGTTCTACCTGTTCATAAAGGCGATGGAGCCCGACGCGTACGCTTTCTGCGAGAAGGCGAAGAGCCTCGATCTTCTCATAGTTCCCAGCGACACGTTCGGAATGGGAGGGTACGTCAGGATCGCCTACTGCGTCGACACGGACATGGTCAGGAGGTCTCTGCCCGCGTTCAGGAAGCTCGCCGAGATGTACGGGAAATAGACGCGATGTTCGAAGGCTTCAAGGTCATAGACACACACTGCCATATCTTCCCCGAGAAGATCGCGGAAAAAGCGGCCGCGGCGACCGACAGGTTCTACGCGTTCAAGTCGCTGTATCCGGCGACGGCCGCCAGCCTCGCGGAGAACGGGACGGCAGCGGGGGTAGACGGCTTCGTAATAAGTTCGGTCGCCACGACGCCGGCTCAGGTGTCGAGCATAAACAGATTCATAGCGGAGCAGGCCGCGTCGCGCCCGGATATATTCACGGGCATCGGATCCCTCCACCCGCGCAGCGAGGACCAGGCCGCGTGCGTCAGGGAGCTCTGCGAGCTCGGGCTCCACGGAATAAAGATGCATCCCGAGATACAGGGTTATAAGGTCGACGACGACGGTATGATGGAGATCTACGATCTCTGCGGCAGTGCGGGCATACCCGTGCTGCTGCACACCGGCGACAGCCGTTACGACAACTCGAATCCCGACAGGCTCAGGTCGGTAGTGACCGCTTTCCCGAAGACGACGTTTATCGGCGCGCATTTCGGAGGATATACGGTCTGGGAGGAAGCGCGCGAAAAGCTCGCGGGCCTCGAGAACTTTTATGTCGACACGTCTTCGAGCCTCTTCTTTATCGGCGTTTACGGCGGTAAGAAGATGATCGACTTCTACGGGCCCGACAGGGTGATGTTCGGAACGGACTTTCCGATGCACGATTTCCGTCAGGAGATGCGCTCCCTGCTGTGGATGGGCTACAGCGAAGACGATACGAGAAAGATGCTCTCCGGCAACGCCGAAAAGGTATACGGCGCGCGCTGAGAGCGAAGGATAGCGATGATACCGGCTGCCCTTGCGGACGCGTCCGCAGGGGTAGTATAATAATTACAGACAGCAAAGCGGATTATCCGCGGACATATAAAACAGGAGGATGATAACATGCTTGAAACTATGTGCAAAAGAAGATCCATCAGATCTTTCACCGGAGAGCCCATAACCGACGAGGAACTGGCTCTCATTCTCAAGGCGGCGCAGTCCGCTCCGATCGGCAGGAAGGAATACGACACCCTTACGATCACCGTCGTAAAGAGCAAAGAGTTCATGGAAGCGTTCGACAAGGGCGCCGGCGAATTCTTCGGAGATCCCAACAAGCATCCGCTCTACGGCGCTCCGATGATCATAATCGTTTCTTCCGCCCTCTGCGACGGGCCCCGCATCAACACCTACTATTCCAACGCGGCGTGCGTCGTGGAGAACATGGCTCTCGAAGCCGTCGAGCTCGGAGTCGGAGCCTGCCACATCTGGGGCGCGATGATCGCTCTGCGCCAGATGCCGCAGCTCGTCGAAAAGCTCGGCATCCCCGCGGATCAGACTCCGTGCTGCGGACTCGTCCTCGGAAAGACGACCGAAAAGTACGAGCCCAGAGAGATCCCCGCGGACAGGATAAAGGTCACCTGCGTAGAGTAAGCTTTATATTGCGAAAGGACAGAGTATGTTTGTCAGAGACAGAATGACGCCGGATCCCGTGACGATCCAGCAGGACGCGTCCATAACGTCGCTCGTCGCGCTGATGAGGGACCGCAAGCTCAAAAAGCTCCCCGTGATGGACGGCGAAAAGCTCGTCGGCATCGTTACCGACAAGGACGTCGAACGGTTCTCTCCGAGCGAAGCGACTACGCTGAGCGTATTCGAGCTCAACTACCTTCTCAGCAAGAGCAGGGTCCGCGACGCGATGTCGAAGACCGTGTACACGTGCTCTCCGGACACGTTCGTTGAGGACGCTGCCGTGCTCATGCGCGAAAACGGCATAAACTGCCTGCCGGTGCTCGACGGCGGAAAGCTCGTCGGCATCGTCACGGACAGCGACCTGTTCGATTCGCTCATAGAGCTTCTCGGAGGGCGCACAGCCTCGCACAGGTTCGTCATCAGGGTCGACGACGTGCCCGGCGTTCTCGCGAAGCTCGCGTCGATAGTGTGCGGCATGGGCGCGAACATAAGCCATATGGCGAGATACGACACCGCCGACGGCTCCACGGAGATGCTCATAAAGACCTCTCAGAACGTAGACTCCTCCGACATCCGCAATGCCTTCGAGGAGGCCGGTTTTACGGTCCTGAGCGCCGAAAAGTAGATCGGCAAAGAAAAAGTCCATATATCGATAAACGCAGCCTCATGGCGCCGTTTTCGGCCCGGGCTGCGTTTTTGCGCTCCGCTTCTGTATCGAAAAAGATACATTCTCCGAAGCTGATGTATCATGATGATAAAGTTTTAGTTTTTCGGAGGACGCGGCATGGATGAAAGAATAAGGCTGCTATGCTCCCGGGTGTTCGACCCGGTCGGCAAAAGGGCGCTGAAGGACAGATATATCGATATCTCGGGCGAGAGGATAGAGGCCGTGGGAGACATGGGAAGTCTTCCGGAGGGCGCGCCGGCGGACGCCGGCGTCAGGGTCGTGGACCTGAGGGGCCTCTTCGTTATGCCGGGCCTGATCGACGCGCACGCGCATCTGGGGATAAGCGGGCAGGCCGATCCCGGAGCGCGGAGGCCGAAGGAGACCGCGGCGGTCTGGACGCTTCGCGGCCTTAAGAACGCGCAGGCGGATCTCACGGCTGGCTTCACTTCGCTCCGCGTCTGCGGCGACAGGAATTTCATCAGCGAGGCTGTGCGCGATTCGATCGCGAGAGGGGAGTTCGACGGCCCGCGCCTGATGACGTGCGGGCAGTACATCGGCGCCCCGGGCGGTCACGCGGACGACAGCTACGGTCCGTATCTCGCGGATCCGGAGATGGAAAAGTTCCTCTGCTGCGGGCCTTACGAGGTGATGAGGGCCGCGCGGTACGATCTGAAGCACGGCGCGCAGTTCATAAAGATAATGGCTTCCGGCGGCATAATGAGCCCCGGAGGAGTGACCGGCGTCTGCCAGATGACGCTCGAGGAGATGAAGGCCGCCTGCGGCATTGCGAAGATGCACGGCGTCCATTCGTCCGCTCACGCCTACGGAAACGAGGCGATAAAGACGGCGCTGAGGGCGGGCATCGACAACATAGATCACGGGATGGTCATGGACGAAGAAGCGGTGGACCTTATGCTCGAGCGGGGCGCGTCGCTCGTCCCGACGCTCATAGCCGTAGAAAAGATAGTCAGGAACGGAAACGACATGGGGCTGCCCGAGTGGGCTGTGCGGAAGGCTTCCGAGGTGCGCGACACGCACAGAAAGAGCCTGGAGATGTGCTACAGGGCCGGCGTTCCGATATGCTTCGGAACGGACGCGGGTTCGCCGTTCAACCCCCACGGGCATCAGACGGAAGAAGCGGAGCTGCTTTTCGAATGCGGGATCGCCCCGGCGGATATACTCTGCGCCTTAACGATAAACGCGGCGAGGCTGATGCGCATGGATAAGAGCATCGGTTCCGCCGAACCTGGAAAACTCGCTGACATAGCTGCCTTCGGAGCCGATCCTCTGGTCAGCCCCGGCGCTCTGTCAGACTGCCGCTTCGTCATGAAGGGCGGCAGGATCGTCAGACAGTGACCGTTCCAGGATATCCGCCGCGGTCATGACCAGTTCCCTGCAGGGTCTCTTTTTGTAGTACTCGGGCGTCCGTTCCTCCGGAACGGCGCCTCTGTGCTTTTCGGAAGACCCCAAAAGCTCCCTGCATACGATCGATCCGCATATGGATTCGAACTCCCTGCAGGGCTTCTGGACGGCGCTGTAGAGCGCCGCCTTTTCTTCTCGCGCCTTCGGGTCGCTGTAGCCGCCCGTAAGGCCTATTATCATCGCCATGCCGCTGACTGCGCCGCATACCTCGTTCATGCGGCCTATGCCGGCTCCGAACGGGCTTGCCAGACGCGCGAGCGTATCCTCGTCGAGAGGCACCAGGTCGCGGAAGGCGAGCGCCACAGACTGGGCGCAGTTGTAGCCCTGTTCGAACAGTTCGCCGGCAGCGAGCGCTCTCTTTGAATGCGCGGCTTTTGTCATATCGGGCATCTCTTATCCGCCTTTCTGCTTAATTTTCGTAACAATAATTATGTTGAGCAGCTTATCTGTCCTGATCCCAGAAGCTCGGCGTGAACATGAGGATGATCGTGAACAGCTCGAGCCTTCCGGCGATCATGAGGATCGACATCAGCACCTTTACGGGTGCCGAGAAGAACGCGTAGTTCATAGTCGGACCGACCATCTCTAGTCCGGGGCCGATGTTGCTAAGGCATGATATGACAGACGTGAACGCCGTCACGAGATCCACTCCGTCGAACGTCACTATGAACGTGGAAAGGACGGCGACCGCGAGATACAGCAGTATGAATTCGGTGACGCCCGAAAGGCTGTCTTCTCCGACGGGCTTCCCGCCGAGCCTTACGGTCGAGACGGCCTTCGGATGAAGGCG
>JAEEVI010000017.1 GCA_016287035.1 Bacillota bacterium | reverse complement strand
CTTTGATCGTCAATCTGGTCGAGAAGCGTATGCTGCGTGTCGACCTGCGACTGAAGCTGAGCGATGGTTCCTTCATAGAACTTTTTGTTAACGTCGCCGCCCTCGGCGTTCAGTCGGCCGAGCATCTGGCTGCTCGAGGCGAGGCGGCTGCTCGCCTGGGTATACGCGGCCTGCGCGGCGAGGTATTCCGCCTGGACGCTCTCGAACTGGGCGCGCGATATGCTTCCGTTCTCGTAGAGCTGTTTGCTCGCTTCGTACTGCGTCTTCGCGGATTCGTACGCGGCCCTGGCGCCCGCGGTCTGGCTCCCGAGAGAGGTGACGTATTCGCCGGGAGAAGCCGTCATCAGCTGGCTCGCCGACTGGACGTCGAGCTGGCCCTTGCTGCTCTCGAGCGCCGCCTCAGCGAGGCTTCGCTGATACTGATAGTCCGTCGTGTCTATGCTCATCAGCAGGTCGCCTTTTTTCACTTCCTGACCTTCGGTCACGTATATCGCCTCGATAGGACCGCTCACCTGCGAGAGCTCTGTCACGTCGCTTCCGGTGCTTATCGTGCCGGTCTCGGTGTACCAGTCCTCGACGCTCTTTCTCTGAACGCTGACCTTCGCGACCTTTGACGCTCCTCCGGCGGCGAACGCGGCGCCCGCCGCGGCCGCGGCGATCAGGACCACCGCTATGCCGGCCTTTATCAGAGTCTTTTTATCCTTGTGCAAACCGATCTTCATCATTCTCTCTCCTTAAGTATATCCGTCAGGGATATCTTCTTTATATAACGCGTCTGCGCTATCCATGCGGCTATCGTTATCGCCAGGCATATCAATACGCTGAGCAGGTACTTGTCCGGCATTATCGACAGATCTATCGAGTAGTCCTCCGACACTATCACGATCCGAAGCAGCTCCGTCACGAGCTTTCCTCCGGGGTATCCGGCGATAAGGCCGAGGACCATGTATATCAGCTGCTCCTTGAGAAGCATCTTCGATATCTCTCCGTCGGAGGCTCCGAGCACCGTCAGCGTCCCGATCTCGGGCATCCTGTCGCGTATGTTGATCATCGAGACGTTGTAGATCAGGACGACGGCGGCAATTATCGACATCACCGCGAACGCGGCTATGAGCATCGTCATGCTGCTCATTATGTCCGAGTAGCTCGCCAGCGTCTTGCCCGGGTCGACGGTCCAGGCGACGCCCAGAGTATCGAGTATCTGCGCCTTCACATCCTGAACGCGCCCGGGCTGCGCGTCGATGAGCAGGGCGTTTGCCGCGTCGGTCCCGAGCAGGTAGTTTCCGGCTCCGCCGCGCGACATGTAGCAGTTACTGCCGAAGTTCTCCTCGACCACCCCGGTGACCGCCAGCTCCACCGTCCTGTCCGGAGCCGACGTCAGCGCGACCTCGACGGTATCGCCCGCCGCGACCCCGAGCTTGCCCGCCGTGCGCACGTTGAGTATTATCCCGTCGTCCGGCGGCTCGTACTCGCGGCCGTAGCAGTCGACGATGTTCCACATGTCCGATCCGCGGTTCAGCCCGTAGAGAGCTGTGTATTCGCTGTGGTTCTCCTTCGATACGCGGACGGTATCAGCGCAGATGGCCTCCGCCCGCGTGACGTATTCGAGAGCCTCTCCGGCCTGGCGCACGCGCACGGGATCGCGGTAGCCGTCGAGCGACAGCTGAAGGTCGTAGACCTGTATCCTGCTGAACTGCATCATGAACATGCCGTCTATCAGCTGGTTGAAGGAAAGGAATATCGGCATCAGGGAGAAGGGAAGGGCGACCGCGAGGATTATCAGCACGCCGCGCAGCGGGCTCCTGCTCATGCTCCTGACCGATATCTTGTCGAACGGCTCCAGCTTCTCCGTGAGCCTGCCGAGAGCCGCGTAGCTTTTTACCGAGGCGGGGGCCTTGGCCTTCATCGCCTGCGACGGATTTATCCTGAGTATGCTGCGCACGCCGAACCACGCCGCCGCGGCGCCCGTCAGGACGGCTATCGCGACGCCCGTCAGCCTGCTGGCCGCGTAGCTGTGGTAGACGGTGTCAGACAGGTTGAAGAAGTCGACGTACATGGCGAACATGAACCTGCCGGGCGCCCCCGCCGCGGCGCATCCGATCGCCGCGCCGGCTGCTCCGAGGAGCGCGCCTTCGCACAGGTATGTGAGCACCAGCTCGCGGTCCGTCATCCCCATCGCCTTCATCGTCCCGATCAGCATCCTGTCGTTCTCGATCATCTTCTTCAGGACGATGTACAGCATGAATATCGATATCCCCATGAAGAGTATCGGCACGAGCGTGCCCGTAGCGATCAGCTCGCCCATCTCGCCGTTGACCATGTTCCAGCTGGCCTGCTTTTTCTGCTCGCAGATGTAGCTGAGGCCGTAAGGCGCGAGGCGCTCGCTGAGGACGTAGCGGACGTCGTCGTAGGTGTATCCGCCGCGGAGCGTGAAGCCCAGCTCGGTTAGGCTGTCGCGCTTTCCCGTGAGCTCCTCCGCTTTTTTGACGGTGAGGCAGGCGATGTCGTATACCTCGCCGTCGGGCATCATTCCGCCTCCCGGCGGTATCGAATAGATGTAGTCGGGTCCGGCGCAGGTGCCGGCGTAGGTGAAGGTCTCCTCGCGGTCTCCGCATATCAGGCGCACGCGGTCGCCTTTTTTGAGGCCGTATTTGTCCGTCATCCGGACGCCGATGAATATGTCGTCGTCGCCCGAGAAGCTCCCCCCGACGCTCAGCCTGTTCACCGAGGCGTCTTCGCTGTAAGAGAGCAGGTGCACCGAGGCGATCTCCTCCTGGCCGTCGATCAGTATGCGCAGGTCCGCGGATAATTTCCCGTCGGCCTTCGCGATGCCGGGTATCTCTTCGAATCTTGACAGATCCGAGGGGGATATGCCGCTGACGCTGGCGAACACGTCCGCGAGCTGCTGCTGTTCGTAGTAGCTCAGGATCTGGTGCGTAAGGTTCTGCAGCGTATCGAACATCGAGACGTAGACGAGGATGCCGAGCGCTATTATTATCAGCGCGCCGACGAACGAGCCTTTGTTCTTCAACGCGAGCCGGATGACGTTTTTCCGATAGAATCTCATTACCAGCTTATCTCCGAAGGCTTGAGCGGAGAGGGGTTCTGCTCGATCCCGGTCAGCTGTCCGTCTTTGAAATAGAAGACCCTGTCGGCCATCTTCGCGATATCCCGGTTGTGGGTTATCAGCACGACGGTCTTGCCGTAGGTTCTGTTGAAATCGTATATCGCTTCGAGCACCTGGACGCCGGACTGGCTGTCGAGCGCGCCCGTCGGCTCGTCGCAGAGGAGAAGGTCCGGATTCTTGCAGAGCGCCCTTGCGATCGAGACGCGCTGCTGCTGACCGCCCGAGAGCTTTCCGGGGAAGTGGTCCTTTCTGTCGGACAGCCCGACCTGGTCCAGCAGCTTTTCGGCGTCGAGAGGATCGTCGACGAGCGTCGACGCGAGCTGCACGTTCTCGAGGGCCGTAAGGGCGGGGAGGAGATTGTAGAACTGGAATACGAACCCGATGTGCTCTCTTCTGTAGCGCGTGAGCTCCTCGCGGCTCGACGCGCCGAGCTCGTGGTCGGAGTAGACCACCTTGCCGCTCGTTACGGATTCGATGCCGCCGAGGATGTTGAGCATGGTGCTCTTTCCCGATCCGCTCGGGCCGAGTATCACGACGAGCTCCTTTTCGTAGAGCTCGAAGGATACGTCGCTGAGCGCGTGGACGGTCATCTCGCCGACCGTGTAATCCTTGCAGATGTGTTCGGCTTTTAAGAGGATGTTTGACATGTCAGTTTGTGTTAGTAATATCTAACCTTATCTGACTATATAATAGTTAAATTTAACTAACTAGTCAAGAGGCATAGTGATCGCGTTCCTCCCGTTCGGCCCGCGGCCG
>JAEEVI010000016.1 GCA_016287035.1 Bacillota bacterium | reverse complement strand
TCGACGAGAGGGCGCCCGGAAGGGGCGCCGCGTCCACGTCCAGGAGGGAGCCCGACAAGGTCGAGTTCCTAAGCGGATTGAAGGACGGCGTCGCCTGCGGAACGCCGGTAACGGCGGTCATAAGGAACACGGACGCGAGGTCCTCGGACTACGACGCTATCCGCATGATCCCGCGGCCGGGACACGCGGACTATCCGGCCTTCGTGAAATACGCCGGCAGGAACGATAACGCGGGCGGCGGCCACTTCTCCGGAAGGCTCACGGCTCCGCTTTGCATAGCCGGCGGCATCTGCCTGCAGCTGCTCGAGGAGGAGGGGATACAGGTCGACGCCCGGATACTGTCGATCGGAGGCTTCGCCGATCCCGCCGACATGAAAAAAGCGATCGATGAAGCTGCTTCCTGCGGAGATTCGCTCGGAGGGATCGTCGAGTGCGTCGTCACAGGTCTTCCCGTAGGGCTGGGGGAGCACATGTTCTCCGGGATGGAGAACCGCATATCCTCAGCGGTATTCGGGATCCCCGCCGTAAAGGGCATAGAGTTCGGGGACGGCTTCGCGCTCGCTTCGATGCGCGGCAGCGAGAGCAACGACGCGTTCGTCGTCGAGGACGGCCGGATAAAGACAGCGACGAACCATTGCGGCGGCATACTGGGCGGTATGACGGACGGAATGCCCCTCGTGTTCCGCGCGGCGATAAAGCCGACGCCTTCGATATCGAAGGAGCAGGACAGCGTGGATCTGTCCTCGATGTCTCCGGTCAAACTGTCCGTCCCTGGAAGGCACGACTGCTGCGTCGTTCCGAGGGCGGTACCGTGCATAAAGGCCGCGGCAGCGGCGGCCGTATACGACGCGCTGCTCGAATACAGGACAGAAAGGGCGCCGCAGGGAAGCGGCAGCGGTGAATAGAATGGATATAAAAGAATGCAGAGAACGCATCGACGCGGTTGACGAGCAGCTCGTAAAGCTGTTCGAGGAGCGGATGAGGATAAGCGACGACATCGCCAGATACAAGCAGGCGAACGGTCTTCCGATATCGGACCCGGAAAGGGAAAGGAAGAAGCTGTACGACGTGTCCGGAAAGCTCCCGGAGGAGCTGCGCCAGCAGGGCACGGCTCTGTACTCGCTGCTGTTCGACCTGAGCAAGAGCAGGCAGAGCACGATCCTCGGAAACAGATCCTCTCTCGTCGGCAGGATACAGGACGCGATAGAGAACACCCCGAAGAGCTTTCCCGAAAGGGCTGCGGTCGCCTGTCAGGGCGTCGAGGGCGCGTATTCCCAGATCGCGTGCTGCAGGATGTTCCAGCTGCCGGACATAAGCTATCTCGATTCTTTCGAGGGAGTGTTCGCGGCCGTCGAGGCGGGCTTCTGCGACTACGGCGTGGTCCCTCTCGAAAACAGCACGGCGGGCTCCGTCAACGCGGTGTACGATCTCATGATGAAACACAACTTCAGCATCGTTAAGAGCGTGCGCATAAAGATAGATCACTGCCTGCTCGCGAAGAGGGGCACGAAGCTGTCCGACATAAAGGAGATATATTCGCACGAGCAGGCGATAAGCCAGAGCCGCGCGTTCCTCTCGGAGCTTCCGGGCGTAAAGCTCACGCCTGTCTCGAATACCGCGGTAGCGGCGCAGATGGTCGCGGGATCCGAAAGGCGCGACGTCGCGGCGCTTTCGAGCCACGCCTGCGCGGAGCTGTACGGGCTCGAATGCCTTTCCGAGACGGTGCAGGATCAGGGGAACAACTACACGAGGTTCATCTGCATATCGAAGAACCTCGAGATATATCCCGGCGCTGACAGGACGAGCCTCATGATGGTCCTTCCCCACAAGCCGGGCGCTCTCTACAAGACGCTCTCGCGCTTCTACGCTCTGGGCATAAACCTCAACAAGCTCGAGAGCCGTCCGATACCCAGCCGCAATTTCGAGTTCATGTTCTACTTCGATCTCGAGAATTCCGTCTATCAGCCGCAGTTCAGCCAGATGATAGGCGAACTGTCGGAGATGAGCGAGGAATTCGCGTATCTCGGGAGCTACAGCGAGGTGGTATAGATGGTGTGCGGTCTTCTCGGCGAAAAACTCGGACACAGCTATTCGCCGCAGATACACGCGATGCTCTCCGATTACGAATACAGGCTCTTCGAGGTCGCTCCGCGGGAGCTCGACGCTTTTCTTTCATCGGACAGCTTCGACGCCCTGAACGTGACTATCCCATACAAGAAGGATGTCGCGGCGAGATGCGCCGGGCTGTCTGAGGCGGCGAAGGCGCTCGGAAGCGTCAACACCGTCGTGAGGCGGCCGGACGGCTCGCTTTACGGCGACAACACCGACTATTACGGATTCGAGCGGATGCTCGCCGCGTCTGGTGTGAGCGCCGCCGGGAAAAAGGCCGCCGTGCTCGGGAGCGGAGGCGCGTCCGTCACGGTCTGCGCCGTCCTGCGCGCCGCCGGAGCGGACGTGCGCGTCGTGTCGAGGAGCGGAGAGTGCCGCTACGGTTCTCCGGAGCTGTACCGCGACGCGCAGCTGATAGTCAACGCGACGCCTGTGGGGATGTATCCCGGAAACGGCGCGTCTCCTGTTGATCTGGGCGTGTTTTCCGCCCCGGAAGCCGTGTTCGATCTCATATACAACCCCGCAAGGACCGCTCTCATGCTGCAGGCGGAAAAGCTGGGCGTCCCGGCGTTCGGAGGCCTGCTTATGCTCGCGGCGCAGGCCAAGCGGAGCAGCGAGATCTTCACCGGCAGAGCCTTCGACGACTCTGTGATAGACGACGTCGTGCGCGCGATGTCCGCGAGGATGCGCAACATCGTGCTGATTGGGATGGCCGGCTGCGGAAAATCCACGGTCGCGAGGATTCTCGCCCGAAAGACCGGCAGAAGGATGCTCGACAGCGACGCCGAGATAAGGAAGCGCATAGGAACGAGCATCCCGGAGTTCTTCGAGACGCACACGGAAGACGAGTTCCGCAGGATAGAGACAGAGGTGCTCGCGGATCTGGGCAGGCAGTCCGGAGCCGTCATCGCGACGGGCGGCGGCTGCGTCACCAGGGAGGAGAACAGGGATCTGCTGCGGCAGAACGGGCTGATCGTCTGGCTGCGCAGGGATCCTTCGAAGCTCACGAGCGCCGGAAGACCTCTTTCACAGAGGGAGGGCGCGCAGGAGCTGTATAAAAAGCGCGTTCCGATGTACAGGCATTTCGCGGACGTCAGCGTCAGCAACGACAGATCGCCGATGGCGGCGGTATACAGGATAAGGGAGATGACAGAATGAAGTTCCTCGTCATAAACGGACCGAATATAAACATGCTCGGGATAAGAGAGCCCGAGATATACGGAAGGCAGGACTACGCCGCTCTCGTCGGATTCATCGAGGAGAGCGCGCGCGAGCTCGGCGCGGAGGCGGAGTGCTTTCAGTCGAATCACGAGGGCGCGATAGTCGACGCGATACAGCAGGCGTACGGACGCTTCGACGGCATAGTGATAAATCCCGCGGCGTACACCCACACGAGCGTAGCGATACTCGACGCGCTCAAGGCCGTCGCCATACCGACAGTCGAGGTCCACATATCCGACGTCGATTCGAGGGAGGATTTCCGGCGCGTGTCATACGCCGGGATGGCCGCGATAAAGACCATCAAGGGGCTCGGCTTCGAGGGCTACCGGCAGGCGATGGCGGAACTCGCAGGCTTCCTTAACGCGCGTTCCTGAGACGAGCCTTTCCCGCCCCGCGGTCCGCGGGGCGTTTTTTTATGCATTTTTCCTCAAATGGGTGTAAAATAAATATGTATAGC
>JAEEVI010000225.1 GCA_016287035.1 Bacillota bacterium | reverse complement strand
GCCCTTGAATATGAGCGAGAGCTTGTCGCCGTCGCCCTTGAGCATCAGGCCCATGAGCCCCGCCGCCGTGAGCGTGCGCCCGAGCGCCGCCGTCGCGAGGTTGCTCGTGTGATGTATCTGTCTCGCCTCGCGCACGACCTCTGTCGTTATCGCGAGATATACGCGGTAGGAACCGCTCTTGTCTACTGCTATGACCGTATTCATACATTTTATTGTACCACATCTTCGCGCGAAATAATAATACGCCGGGAAAATGCCGGCGGCCGCCGCGGAAGACGCGCCGCCGGGAACGGCCGCGGCCGGCGCTGTCATTTTTCCGCAAAAGGGGTATAATAATTTATTGACCGCCTTTACTATTTTTTGCAGAAAGAGTTATCATCCGCAGGCCTATGCGAAGCGACGCAGGAAAAACAAGACCGGGCATGTCGGAGGCCGCCCAGGCGCGCTACCGCGATCTCACGGAGACGCCCGTGCCGAGGCTCATAATGCGCCTCGCCGTGCCGACGATAATAAGCATGCTCGTGACGGCTCTCTACAACGCCGCCGACACCTTCTTCGTCGGAAAGATCTCCACGGAGGCGACCGCGGCGGTAGGACTGTCGTTCTCAGTCATGGCGCTGATACAGGCCTTCGGGTTCGTCTTCGGGCAGGGCTCCGGAAACTTCCTGTCCAGAAAGCTCGGCGCGGGGAACAGGGAGGAGGCGGAGCAGATGGCTTCGACCGGCCTCGTGCTCGCGATCCTCACAGGCATAACGTTCGCGGTGATAATCCACTTCTTCATCGCCCCTATAGCGATCTTTCTCGGCGCGTCCGAGAACACGATAACGGAGACGATGGACTACCTGCGCGTGATCGTGATAGGCGCGCCGTTCACGATGGGCCAGTTCGTGCTCAACAACCAGCTGCGGTATCAGGGCAGCGCGTCCTACGCTATGGTCGGCCTCATGTGCGGAGCTGTCCTGAACATCGGCTTCGATCCGCTGCTGATCTTCGGTTTCGGGCTCGGCGTCTCTGGCGCCGCGCTGGCGACGATAAGCGGACAGGCCATAAGCTTTCTCGTGCTCTACGCCGGCACTCTGCGCGGCGCGAACATACGCTTCGATCCCCGCAACGTGAGGATCAACCTCTACTACGTAAAAAACATCATCAACGGCGGCATAGCGGCGCTGTTCCGCCAGGGACTGGCGGCGGTCGCGACGATACTGCTGAACAGGGCCGCCGGTCTTTACGGCGACGCGGCGATCGCCGGGATGAGCGTCACTACGAGGACGATGATGTTCGTCTCGAGCGCAATGATCGGCTTCGGCCAGGGCTACCAGCCCGTCTGCTCGTTCAACTACGGCGCGAAGAAGTACGACCGCGTCCGCGAGGGCTTTTCCTTCTGCGTAAAGTACTCGGCGCTGTTCCTTTCGATAATGGCCCTGCTGTGCCTCGCTTTCGCGCCGCGGATAATCGGCTTCTTCAGGGACGATCCCGCCG
Organism: Bacillota bacterium; assembly: GCA_016287035.1. Classification (GTDB taxonomy): domain Bacteria; phylum Bacillota; class Clostridia; order Peptostreptococcales; family Anaerovoracaceae; genus UBA1764. Next base: position 8,080 of record JAEEVI010000225.1, on the reverse strand, counting down.
TCATTGCCGTCGGCGCCCGCGCGCTGCGCTTTCAGGCGATGGCTCTGCCGCTCTCGTCCGTCATAGTCATAACGAACATGATGCTGCAGTGCATCGGCCGCGGAGCGAAGGCGTCCGTGACGTCGTCCGCCAGAAGCGGTATATTCTTCATTCCGCTCATACTGATCCTGCCGAGCGTCTTTGGACTTTTCGGCGTCGAGATAACGCAGGCGATCGCCGACGCGCTCGCCGCGCTGCTCTGCGTGCCGCTCGCCGCGTCAGAATTGAAGAAAATGTTGAGTTAACAACGAAAATCTGTTAACATAGTACAGCAAGGCGAATAGCCATTCGTATACGAATAAAGATATTTCAAGGAGGAAACTAAAAATGGCTGTAAGAAGATCAGACTTATACCTGCCCGCAAACAACGAGCACTTCATCGAGAAGTCGATGACCCTCGGCGCGGACTGCATCACTCTGGACATGGAAGACTCCGTGCCCCCCGCAGAGAAGGAGCACGCTCGCGAGCTGGTAAAGAAGTACATCCCCACCCTCAACCAGTGCGGTTCTGAAGCTTGGGTCCGTGTAAACGCATGGGATACCGACCTCACTCTCGCAGACCTGGACGCGGCTGTAATGGAAGGCCTCGACGGCGTTACGCTTCCTAAGTGCAGCGGCCTCGCGGACGTTCGCCGCCTCGACGACGAGATCACCAGACTCGAAAAGCTGAGAGGTCTCCCCGTAGGCAAGATCAAGATGGCTATCCTCATCGAGACTGCTCTCGGCGTATTCTCCGTAGATCAGGCTGCCGGCGGTTCTTCCCGTCTCGTCGCCATCATCTTCGGCGCTGTAGACTACACCAGAGACATGAGAGTCACCAGAACTGACAAGGCTGACGAGCAGGTATATGCCCGCGCTAAGATCGGCGTTGCAGCCCGTACTTACGGCCTCGTAGCAGAAGACGCTCCGTTCCCCAACTATGCGGACGTTCAGGCATTCGAAGACAACTGCCGCAGCGGCGCGCAGCTCGGTTTCGAAGGACGCCAGATCATCAACCCCAAGCAGATCCCCGTCGCTCACAAGGTATACTCTCCGGCTCCGGAGCGCATCGAATGGGCAAAGGAGATCACCGAAGTCTTCGAGAAGGAAGGAATCGCGAAGGGTTCCGCTTCCGTAGGCTGGAAGGGCTCCATGATCGACATCCCCGTATATCGTGACGGCCTCAACATCCTCGCGAGACAGGCAGAGATCGAAGCAAAGGAAGCTCAGAAGGCAAAATAAGCCGTTTAGGTTTCTGAAAGACTTACGCCCGGCGCATCAGCGCCGGGCGTTTTCGTTGCAATAAACGGCTCCGTTCGGAGACCTTATATCCGGTATATGCCGCGAGCGGGCATCAGGCCTGTTCGGCCAAAGCGGCGACCTCGTCCTCGCAGCTGCGCATGGCGAGTATCGTCTTCTCCATCAGCTCCTCGAGGCTCCAGCCGAGCATCTCCGCGCCCTGAAGGATGACGTCGCGCGAGCAGCCGGCGGCGAACTTCTTGTCCTTGAACTTCTTCTTAAGGCTCGAGACCTCCATGTCCTTGCAGCTCTTCGACGGTCTCATCCTCGCGGCGGCGCCGATGAGTCCGGTCAGCTCGTCGCAGGCGAACAGGATCTTCTCCATCTGATGGACGGGCTCGACGTCGCAGCAGATGCCCCAGCCGTGCGAGCAGACAGCGTGGACGAGCTCCGCGGGAGCGTCTATCTCGGCGAGCAGCTCGGGAGCCTTTTGGCAGTGCTGCTCGGGGAACTGCTCGAAATCCACGTCGTGCAGCAGTCCGCAGAGCGCCCAGAAGTCCGCTTCGTCTCCGAACCCCTGATCCTGCGCGAACCAGCGCATGCAGCCCTCGACGGTATACGAATGCTGAAGATGGAACGGCTCGCTGTTGTACTTCTTCAGAAGCCCGAGGGCCTGATCTCTTGTGATATCCATGTCTCCTCCTCCGCCGCGCTATTCACCGGCGCTTTTATGCTCGTTTATGAACACGTTGGCCAGCTCGTCGGCCCTGTTGTTCTTTTCGGTTATATATAAGTAGTCCTCGAAACTGCACGGTCCGTTGTGCCTGACGTAGTTCTCGTGCAGCGGCGCGAGCTTTTCGCGGCTCCAGGACAGATTGACGTGCCCTTTTACCAGGCTGAAGCTGCACTGCTGCCCCTCCATGAGGCCGAGCAGCCGCTCCCACAGCTCCCTGTTCTCGACGGGCTCCTTCTTCGACGTCTTCCAGCCGTTCTTCTGCCAGTTGACGTACCACTTGTCCCGGAAGCATTTGACGAGATAGCTGCTGTCCGAGAAGACGCGGACGCAAAGCCCTTTTTCCTTAAGGGCCGACAGCCCTGCGATCAGCGCCGACAGCTCCATGCGGTTGTTCGTCGTGTCGACCTCCCCGCCGTTCAGCTCTTTGACGTGGGGGCCGTATTCGAGTATGCAGCCCCAGCCGCCGACGTTCGTCTCGTTCTGGTTCCCGGAGCAGGCTCCGTCCGTGTATATGTTTACTGTCTTCATATGCGTTTTGCCTTCCCCGCGCGGACGGTCGTCAGCGCAGATGCTTTTCGATGAGATCGGCGAACAGTTCGAGGTCCTCCGCTCCGGGGAACATGGCGCGCGCGGACTGAGGCCGGCCGCCTCCCTTTCCGTGATACATCGCGGCGTATTCCTTTACGAGCTTTCCGCAGTCGGGCGCGCCCGAAGACGCGAGCACGGCGGAATGCTCCTTTTCCGATACGAGTATGAGAAGCCCCTTCAGCTCGCTCTCGAATTTTCTGCCGAGCGCCTGAAGGTCGTCGGCGCCGAGCAGTCCGTGGCGGAAGATCCTCGCCCCGGCGGACGACGGCTCCCCGAGCGAGGCGCGTATGTCGGCCTCCGCCTTTTCGAGCACCCACGCCTTGAACTCCGCGAAGCGGGCGCGCGTCTCGGACGCGCGGGCCTCTTCGGCGTCGAGCGCCTTGGGTATGCCCGCGGGATCGCAGGAGAAGCGGCGCCCGAGGGCGTCGAGCAGCCCGTGGGCCTCCCTGTAATCGCGGTACGCGGGCTCGCCGATCTTCACGTAGTAGCGGTTCATGCCCTTGTATCTCTCGCAGTGCGTCAGCTTTATGAGACCTATCATGCCTGTCGACGCGGGATGCGTTCCGCAGCACGCGCAGCAGTCGGCCGGATCGTCCTCGCTTCCGACGAGTATGACGGAGACGTCCTCCTTCGCCTTTATCGCCTTCCTGCACGGCAGGCGCATCGCCTCTTCGGGCGTGTCGAAGAAGATGGTGCTTACGGGCAGATCCTCCCACACCCAGAGGTTCGCGAGGCGCTCTGCCCCGGCCTCCATTTCGGCTGTTATCTCTTTATATTCGCTGCCCTGGGGCAGATCGAGATCGATCGTGACGTAGTCGTCGCCCATGTGGAAGCCCTTGTTCGCGACGCCGTAGAGCTTATAAAACGCTCCCGATATGAGGTGCTCGCCGCAGTGCATCTGCATATTGCGGCGTCGGCGCTCCCAGTCGAGGATGCCTGTATACGTCCCGCCGCAGGCGGGCGCGGGCTGCGCGGAGCCGCCGAGCGTATGCCATATGACGCCTGTCTCCTTGTCCTCCTGAACGTCGGTCACCTGCATGCCGCCGATCGTTCCGAGGTCGCAGGGCTGGCCGCCTCCCTCCGGGAAGAACACGGTCCTGTCGAACGCGGCCTTTAACCCGCCGCCATCCTCCCTGAGCTCCAGGAGCTTCATCTCCGCGCTTTTGAGGTACACGTCCTGCGCGTACAGTCTTTCCGTCGCTATCTGCATGGATCCCCCCACGTGTCAGTGTCGTATTCCACCTCGGCGGAGAACTTTCTGGCGATCTCCGCGAGGACTTCGATATCGGTGCTCCCGCTCTCCGCCCATTCGTTGCGGACCCTCGCGTAGCTGCCGGCCACGAAGGCCAGGCGGTCGGAAAGGCGCCCGTCGTAGAGCGCGTCGGGCAGATGGCGGTAGAGCAGATAGACCGCCAGCTGCTCGCAGGCCGCCTCGTCGAGCGGTCCGGCGGAGAAGGCGGCCGGCGCGTCGATGCCGCAGAACTGAGCGAACTTACGGACGCGGTCATCGACCGGCGCGCTCCTGTCCTGCAGTATCGCGAAGAGGTCCTCGCGCAGCGCGAAGAGATCCTCTTCCTCGGCGGACATCGCGGCGGGCTCTCCGTCATCCTCGAGCTCGATCAGCTGTACTTTTTCTTTTCGGGACAATATCAGCCTCGCGGCCTCCTCGCACGCGAGCCCAAGACCGAGCTCGGTGCGCCCCGACCAGAAGTTCCTGAACCTCGGATGGTCCCTGCATATCTGGCAGAGCGCCGAGGGGCCCTCCTGCACGTATATCTCGCAGAGCCCGTCGTCCCGCAGGAACGGGCATCTGCCGCTTGCGTCGTTCACGAAATGAGCCGAGGGCAGCTCCTCCTGCCTCGGCATGCCCGGAGCGAGCGCCTCGGGAACGATGTTCACGGGATCTTCGCTGCCGCCCTCTCCGACGATCGCGATGTTCGCCCTTATCTTCTCTCCGAGGGGCCCGTCCATGAACACGTATTTGGCAAGCGTTTCCGGATCTATGTCGATCTCCCAGCCCTCGCAGCAGCTGTGGCCGCACTTTCCGGCCGAGCACGCGAAGCTGTTATAGTAATCGGGAGCGATCGTCTTCATCTTTATCGTCCTTTCTCATCCTCACAGGCCTCTTCGGTTCGGAGGCCTTTCCCTCCCTGCGCGCCTCCTCGAGCAGTCCCGCGAACTTTTCGTGCCACGCGGGCTCCGCCTTGCGCAGGTTCACCGGCCGCAGCCGGAGATCCGTAAAGCAGTGCGCCGTGCTCGCTTCTATGACGGTCTTTCCCGACTTTTCCTCGGTCACGTCGTATTCGACCCTCATGCGGATACCGTTGTACTCAGTTATCCACGGCCGAATGACTATCACGTCGCCGGCCGTCACGTGATACTTGTAGCGGCAGTTCACCTCGAGCGTCGGTATCGTGATCCCGGCCGCCTCGAACTTCGACATCGGTATGTCCAGCTCCTCCATTATGGAGCAGCGGACCTCTTCGAGGAACCGTATGTAGTTCGAATGGTGCGCCACGCCCATTTTGTCGGTCTCGTAATAGTTGATCTTCCGCCTGTATTCAAAAGCCATGCGCTTGCTCCTTTTTCCGTAATAATTTATTATATCATATTATGCGCGATCGTTTGAAAAAGGGATATATATCGGTGTTCGCGGCCGGGGTCTTCTGGGGGACCACGGGCCTTTGCGTGCGGCTCCTTTCCGACCAGGGCCTGACGGCGCTCCAGGTGGCGTTCTTCCTGCAGCTCTTCGGGCTGCTGTTCATGCTTCCGACGGTGCTCTCGAAATGCGGCGCCGGAGCGCTTAAGATCGATCCGCGTCTGATGGTCCTTTTAGCGCTGACCGGCTTCGTGTCGGAAGCCCTGTACGATATCTGCTACACGTCCTCCGTGACGCGCGTGGGCGTCGCGTTCGCCGGCGTGCTCCTGTACCTTTCGCCCGTGTTCGTGATGATCATCGCCAGGTTCGCGTTCAGGGAGAGGATAACGAAGAAAAAGCTCTTCGCGCTCGTCCTCAACGTCGCGGGCTGCTTCGTGACGGTGACGGGCCTCGACCTGCGCGGCTTCGATCTCGACCCCAAGGGCATCCTGTTCGGCGTGCTCGCGGCGCTCTGCTACGGGATGATAACGATCTTCGACAAGTACACCGCCGACAAGGCCCACCCGTTCGTCATAACGTTCTACATCCTCCTGTTCGGCTTCCTGTTCGTGGCGCTGATAAGCCGCTGCTGGACCTTCTGGCGCGAGGTGATGACGCCGCAGGCCATCGCGCTCGGCGCGATGGCGGGCCTGCTGGCCGCGCAGATGCCGTACACACTCTTCGTCTACGGCATCGCCTGCGGCGTCGAAGCCTCCCGCGCCCCGATCCTCGCGTCAGTCGAGGTCGTGATCGCGGCGCTGATCGGCGTGCTCGCGTTCAAGGAGGAGCTCGGCCCCGTAAACGCCCTGGGGATCGCGGCCGTCCTCGTCTCGATCGCCGTCCTCAGTTCCGGCCGCTCCGGAGGCCGCTGAAAGCTCCGCGCAAAACAAAGAGCAGGCCCGAAAGAGCCTGCTCTTTTCCTTTTCTTTTTCCGCCTACAGCTGCTCCTCGTGGGGCAGGCTGTCCTCGCACATCACGTTGACGAGCCGTCCGAGCTTTTCGACCTCTATCACGACCTCGTCGCCGGGCTTCAGATAGACGTGCTGATCCTCGGGCAGCGTGAGTATGTGCCCGTAGGGCGTTCCCGTGAGTATAACGTCGCCCGGGAGCAGCGGCGCGATCCTCGAAAGGCCGCTGATCAGTTCGGCGCAAGAGAAGATCATGTCGCTCGTGGTGCAGTCCTGGAACAGCTTGCCGTTCACGTACGAGCGCACGTAAAGGCCCGCGTTCGGATCGCCGACCTCGTCGGGCGTCACGAGATACGGTCCCAGCGGCGCGAACCTGTCGCAGCACTTGCCGGGGACCCAGGACGTCGTGTAGTTCTGCAGGTCTCTTGCCGTAAAGTCGTCGACGTTGCAGTATCCGGCGGCGTAGTCGAGCGCGTCCTCTACAGACACGTTCCTCGCCGTCTTTCCGATGACGATCGCGAGCTCCGCCTCGAAGTCGGCCTCGTTGCTGTTGAACGGGATGGGGACCTCGTCGCCGCAGGCGCAGAGGCTGTTGGAATATTTGGCGAACGTGAACGGTATGAACTTGTCCGGGCGCGTCGCGCCGAGGCTGTAGTAGTTCGCGCCCATTCCGATTATCTTCTGCGGCGCGGGGCTGACGCAGCCGTACTTTATACCGCTCTCGTCGATGAAGCTTTCGGCGCCCTCCTCCGCCTCCGCCTTCGCGACGTACGCCTTCAGCGCCTCGCGCTCCTCGCGGGAAGCGTTGAGATATTCGATCATGCTCTTCGGCAGACCTTCCTTTCCGGCGCGCGCCGTTATGTCCAGCACGCCCTTTTCCGTCTTCGCGCCGAGGCGCAGCTCATCTTCGCAGAAAAAATTTAGAAGTTTCATATCAAAGTACCTCCGTGATCGATCCTATTCCTCCTCGGACACCTTTACCCTTTCGGGCGAGACCCATTTCGACGCCGCTATCTTCTTGTAATCGAAGAACACCGTAAAGTTCACGAGCGCGATGAACGGACGGAAGAAGAACGCGTCCAGGAGCCCGTAGAAGAGCACCTTCAGCAGCTCGCCGCCCGTCAGCTTCTCCTGCGGGCAGTAGCGGTTGTCGATATATGTGATCGCCGTAAGTATAAGGCCGAAAATGACGTAAACGAGGAACGCCGCCGCGAGAGAGGCGACCGAAGAGTCTCCGAGGAGCACGCCCAGGCCGGCCGACAGGCAGCCGAGGACCATGAAGATCGGGCTGAGCAGCTCGTACATTATTATATAAGGGAGCATGAACATCCCGACGACGCCGTAGCGCGGATTCAGGATCATGGACCGGAACTTGCTTATGGTCTGGATGAGCCCGCAGTGCCAGCGCCGGCGCTGCGCCCTCAGGTCCTTCAGGCTTGCCGGACCCTGCGTCCAGCAGATGCTCTCGGGAACGAAGCGCATCTGGAACGGGATCCTGTTCTCCCTGTAGTACTTCTGGAGCTTGACCGTCATCTCCATGTCCTCGCCCTTGCTGACGGGATCGTATCCGCCGACGGCTATCACGGCCTCCTTTTTGAAAAGCCCGTATCCGCCGGATATTATCAGGTTCGCGTTCATCAGGTCCTGGAAGACGCGCGTCCCTATGAACCCTCTGCTGTATTCAAGTATCTGCATGTTGACGACGGCGTTCTTTCCCATGCCGCCGCTCACGGGCATCGCGTCGCGGAAGCGGACGTCGTTCGATATCTTGATGTTTCCGCCGACCGCGACGACGTTGCTGTTCTCGAGCAGAGCCCTGCACGCGAGCCTCAGCGAGTCCTGCTGCAGGATCTCGTCGCCGTCCATATTGATGATGTACGGGTATTCCGCGACGTTTATGCCGGCGTTGACGGCGTCGGCCTTGCATTTGCCGTTCTCCTTGGAAATGAGCGT
>JAEEVI010000224.1 GCA_016287035.1 Bacillota bacterium | reverse complement strand
TATATGTCGTGGTTCCCTCCTCTTCGATGATACCAAAAGCCCCTCAGTGCGAGCTGTTTTATAAGAGCTCTTCTTTTCAATGAGATCCCTGCCTTTATTATGCGTATTGCAATGCGTATAGTCAAGAAGTGATTTTTTACATAATTTACCAACAAGGTCATTATAAGTTTTTTCCGGCTCTTTCGCAACAGCCTCCCCGGACCGGATCTTATATTACCCGCGCCGAGCGCGGGTTTTTCTGTTAAAATCGTCTTATGGAGCGCGGAAGCAATATAAAGGATTTTACGGAAGGGAACGTCACGGGGCAGCTGCTGCGGTTCGCGACGCCGCTGTTCCTGTCGAGCATGCTGCAGATCGTCTACAACATGGCCGACATGATCATCGTCGGGCAGAAGCTCGGCAAGGTCGGGCTGTCGGCTGTGTCGATCGGCGGCGACCTCACGTATTTCCTCACGTTCATAGCGATGGGGTTCTCGAACGCCGGGCAGGTCATCATCTCGCAGTATCTCGGCGCGGGAGACAGAAAGAAGATATCGCCGTTCATCGGGACGATGTTCTCTTTCCTGATGCTCTGCGCCGCGTGCGTCAGCGCCGTCTGCCTCGTACTGCGGTCCCATATACTCTCCTGGATGCACACGCCGCCCGAGGCGTTTTCGGAGGCGCTGGCATATTCCACGATCTGCATGGCGGGGCTCGTCTTCATATACGGCTACAATATCGTCAGCGCCGTGCTGCGCGGCATGGGCGATTCGATGCGGCCGTTCATTTTCATAAGCGCCGCGTCCGTCATGAATATCGCGCTCGACCTGCTGTTCGTGATGGGCCTCGGGCTCGGCAGCGCCGGCGCCGCGGCCGCGACGGTACTCAGCCAGTGCGCTTCGTTCGCCGCCTGCGCGTTCTACATAGCGCGCAACAGGGACAGGTATTCTCTCGACCTTACGGCGCGCACGCTCCTTCGGATAGAGCCGGAGCTGCTGTCGCGCCTCATAAAGCTCGGATTCCCGATGGCGATAAAGCAGGCGTCGGTGCTCCTGTCGAAGCTCTTCGTCAACTCCTGGATAAACTCCTACGGCGTCGCCGTATCCGCGTTCGCCGGAATAGCGAACAAGATGAGCAGCTCGACGAACGTTCTGTCGAACGCCTTCAACACCGCGGGTGCGTCCATGGTCGGCCAGAACATAGGCGCGCGCAGATACGAGCGCGTAAAGCAGGTGATGCTCGCGGTGTTCCGCTGCACAGTCTCCGCGGCGGCCGTGATCTCGGTCCTCATCGTCCTCTTCCCCGATCAGATATACGGCTTCTTCACCGTCGATCCGCAGGTCCTCGCGATCGGCAGAAGGTACGTCCCGATCGCGGTCCTGATGTTCTTCGGCAGCGCCGCGCGCTCGGGCATGAACGCTCTCGTCAACGGCAGCGGCAACTACAAGGCGAATTTCATAATGGCGGTGCTCGACGGCATCGTCATGCGCATAGGTCTGACGCTCCTGTTCGGCCTCGCTCTGGGCATGCGCCACTACGGCTTCTGGCTCGGCGACGCGCTCGCCGGCTACACGCCGTTCGTGATAGGGCTGATCTTCTACTTCAGCGGCGCGTGGAGGAAGCGGTAGGCTGACGGCCCGCGCGGGCACGCATCGTCTGTTCCTTCGGGACTTGCTTTATTTTTCATAAAGAGTAGAATTGTCTTTGCTAACGAGGTTAGTTTTCATGGCAAAGAACAGTTCAGGCAGCGGCTTCATGATGAAGCTCGCGACTTTCATAGTAGACAAGCGAAACCTGATATTCCTGCTCGTGGGAATATCTTTGATATTTTCGGCGTTTTCGCGCAACTGGGTGAGCGTCGAGGAGGAGCTCACGGCATACCTTCCGGCGCAGTCGCAGACGCGCAAAGGGCTCGACCTCATGGAGGAGCAGTTCACGACGTTCGGCTCCGCCGACATCATGATCGCGAACATATCCTACGACGACGCCTCGCTCCTGGCGGATGACGTCGCGGGCATCAAGGGCGTCCAGAGCGTCGCTTTCGACAACACCACCGACCATTACAGCAACGTTTCCGCGCTGCTCAGCGTCACCTTCGACTACCCGCAGGAGGACGAAGCGTGCCTCGAATGCCTCGACGCCGTGCGCGCGCGGCTCGACGGGCTCGACGTCTTCGTGAGCACGGAGCTGGGGAATCAGGAGGCCGACATAATCGACGCGGAGGTGTCGGTCATAATGATCCTCGTCGCGCTCGTCGTCGTTGGCGTTCTTATCCTCACGTCCGAGACATACGCGGAGATACCGGTGCTGCTGATAACGTTCGTCAGCGCCATGATCCTCAACGCCGGCACCAACTTCCTCCTCGGAACGATATCCTTCGTCTCCGATTCCGTAACGAGCATACTTCAGCTGGCGCTGTCGCTCGACTACGCCGTCATCCTCTGCAACAGATTCAAGGACGAGCACAGGACCAAGCCCCTGCGCGAATCGGTCATACTCGCGCTCAGCAAGGGCATCCCGGAGATCGGGGCGAGCAGCCTTACGACGATCGGCGGGCTCGTCGCGATGCTCTTCATGCAGTTCAGGATCGGTCCCGACATGGCGGTCTGCCTTATAAAGGCGATCCTGTTCGCGCTGTTCTCCGTCTTCGTCTTCATGCCGGGGCTCCTGATGCTGTTCGGCCCGCTGATGGACAGGACCCACCACCGCAACTTCATACCGAAGATATCGTTCCTCGGGCGCTTCGCCTACAGGACGCGCTTCGTCGTGCCGGCGGTCTTCGCCGTCCTCGTCGTCGCCGCGTTCATAACCTCGCAGCGCTGCCCGTACGTCTACGGCTACGACACGATAAAGACGCCGAAGCTGAACGACGTGCAGATCGCGCAGAGCATGATAAGCGAGAACTTCACCTCCTCGAATCCCGTCGCGGTCCTCGTGCCCGCCGGCGACTACAAGAGCGAGGAGAGGCTGCTCAGAAAGTACGAGTCGATGCCGCAGGTGAAGTCGGCCACGGGCCTCGCCAACATCGAGGCTCTCGGCGGCTACTGCCTAACTGACAGGCTCACGCCGCGCCAGTTCGCAGAGCTCGCGGATCTCGACTACGAGGCCGCGCAGCTAATATACACCGCGTACGCGGCGGAGAACGACGAGTACGGGCGGATCGTCAGCGGAGTCTCCGGCTACAGCGT
>JAEEVI010000223.1 GCA_016287035.1 Bacillota bacterium | reverse complement strand
TGACAAGAAGCCTTCGGGAACCTTCATTTTCCTGGGTACCACGGGCGTCGGAAAGACGGAGCTCGCCAAGACGCTCGCCGCGGCGCTGTTCGACGACGAGAAGAACATGGTGCGCATAGACATGAGCGAATACATGGAGAAGTACTCGGTATCCAGACTCATCGGAGCGCCCCCGGGGTACGTCGGCTACGACGAGGGCGGCCAGCTCACCGAGGCGGTGCGCCGCAGGCCGTACTGCGTCGTGCTGTTCGACGAGGTCGAGAAGGCGCACCCGGACGTGTTCAATATAATGCTGCAGATCCTCGATGACGGCCGCATAACGGATTCGCAGGGCCGCACCGTCGACTTCAAGAACACGATAATCATCATGACCTCGAACCTCCAGAAGGAGCTGCTGCAGGCGACGTTCCGCCCCGAGTTCCTCAACAGGCTCGACAACATCGTCGAGTTCCGCGAGCTGAGCAGGGACGACGTGCGCAGGATCGCGGATCTGCTGATGGCGGATCTGGCGAAGAGGCTCAAGGAGCGCTCGTTCGTCCTCAGCGTGACGGACGAGGCGAAGACGAAGATCGTCGAGGAGAGCTACGACCCCGTCTACGGCGCGCGTCCCATGAAGCGCTATATCCAGGCGCACGTCGAGACGCTGATTGCGAAGACGATCCTCGCCGGCGACATCTCGATGGGCAGCACGCTCACCGTCGGCGTAAAGGACGGCGAGCTCGCGGTCGGCGTGACGGCCGCGCCCGCCGCTTAACAGAATTATCGGATGACTGGATTTTGCTCCTGTCCGTGGTATAATACTGCCATTGACAGGAGTTTTTTATGAAGCGTTTTCAGGAAGTGTTCAGGCCCGACTCGGGCTATAAGGTGTTTTTTCTGTCCGTGATGACCTTCGGTCTTTCCTACGGACTGTACAAGGGCGTCATAGACAACTATCTCGCGGAGATAGTATCGATGACCGCGTTCGACAAGGGCGTCTCGGAGTTCTTCCGCGAGCTGCCCGGGCTTTTGCTGGTATTGATACTCGCGCTGTTCTACATGTTCTCCGCGGAGAAGATATACAAAGCCGGCGCTCTCATAATGCTCGCGGGCATGGGGATGCAGGCCGTCGTGCCGTCGAGCAAGGCGCTCGTCATACTGTGCATCTTCGTTTTCTCGCTCGGCGAGCACATGCAGCTCGGCATGCGCAGCACGATATCGCTCAACTACTCGAAGGAGGGCCGCGGCGGCGCGGCGCTGGGGCTGCAGAACTCCACGTATCAGATAGGCACGCTCATCGGCTATCTCGTGATAATCCCGATATTCTATATCCGCAGCGGAAGCCCGGGGCTGTTCCGCGCGATCTTCGCGGCGAGCGCCGCCATGATAGGCGTCGGAGCGATCTTTGCCTTTAAAATGACGAGCGAGAGCGCCACGGACGAACACAAGAGGCGCTTCTATTTCAGCAGAAAGTATTCGAAATACTACATGCTCGAGGTGTTCTACGGCGCGCGCAAGCAGATCTTCTTCACGTTCGGGCCGTACGTGCTCGTGCTGTTCTACCACGCCGACGCGATGGTCATAAGCCTTCTTTTCGCCGTCTCGGCGATCTGCTCATACTTCGCCGCGCCTGTCGTCGGAAGGATAATCGACCGCTTCGGCTACAAGATCGTCATGATCTCCGACACGCTCATCCTGGTCATCGTCTGCTTCTTCTACGGCTTCGCGCACCACATCTTCCCGATGAAGACGGCGTTCATCGTGTGCTGCTTCAATTACGTGCTCGACTCGATAATATCGCTCGCCTCGATGGCCTCGAACGTCTACGTTCAGGACCTCGCCGACACCGCCGACGAGATGAGGGCGACGATCTCCACGGGCCTTTCCGTCAACCACATGATAACGATCCTCATCGCGCTCTTCGGCGGCTGGATCTGGAAGACGCTCGGCATCGAGACGCTGTTCGTGCTCTCGGCGATCCTCGGCCTGTGCAACAGCGCGTACGCCGCGACGATCAAAAAGACGGCCAAAACGAAGAGGGCGTAGCCTCGGCCGGCGCTTTGTCCTCAGCGCCCGAACACCTGCCAGCGCATGCCGCCGGAGGTCATCACGACCTCCTTCATTATATCCTGTATCTCTTCGGCGCTTTTGCCGGCGACCCTTACGCAGACGCCCTCCAGGGCGTCTGTTTTCGCCGCGTTCGGATGACAGGGGATCGTGACGTCGTCCGCGCCGTAAACGTACATGGTCCCGATGTGCGAAAAACCTTCGAAGAAGCCGATGCCGGCGGGATCCGCTCCGCGGGGATCGAACCTCTGCGCGTCTATAAAGACGGGGCGGCCGTCGACCGATACAGTCGTACGGGACCTGAACGACTTCCATTCGAACATCTCTCCCATGCCGCTGCGTCCGCAGGAAAGAATTTCCCACATAACGAACCTGCTGTTCTTCGCGAGGCACACCTCGGCGCTTCCGCTGAAGACGCTTCCGGCGAACGGTATG
>JAEEVI010000222.1 GCA_016287035.1 Bacillota bacterium | reverse complement strand
GACAGGAAGCTGATGTTCCGGCGGAGGATATCCCCGCGGCTGCCGTCCCCGCGCAGCTTTCGGAAGAGACCCCGCAGCAGGATCCTCAGGGCGCCGCCGCGGAGCAGGGCGAGCCTTCCGAGGCGCCCGCGATAGTCGAGCCGGAGATCCAGAAGGATTTCGAATCGCTTTGGGACGACGAGCCGGAGGCTCCGCCCGAGGACGACGTGATAACTCACAGACCCACCTGGAAGCGCCCCGTCGACATCCCGACGCTGCGCGCCGAGCAGCCGGCGGAGGAGGAGCAGCCCCAGGCGCCCGCCGAACAGCTCGATCTCGGATCCAAGAGGGAGATCGTCAACCTCGAGAAGATAGAGGATTACACACCGGAGGTGCTGTTCGAGGAAGTCGAGCTGCCGAAGGTGGAGCTCGCTTCGCGCGGAGGGGAGTCGAAGCAGCGCAGAGCGATACTGCTCGAGCTCGCCGAGGAAGTGCCCAAGGACGACGATCTTCAGGACGCGAGCTTCACGCCGCTGACGCTCGAGGAGCTGTTCGCGGACGAGCGCTTCAACATAAAGCCTTTGAGCGACAGAAAGAGCGAGGCGACGGATATGAAGCTCACCCAGACCTTTACGTTCGACTGGCTCAATCTGGGCGACACGAAATAGACATGGCAAAAGATCATTACGACATAGCTGTTGCGGGCGCCGGAGCGTCCGGGCTCATGGCCGCGTACGCGGCCGCAGGCGGCGGACGTTCTGTCGTCGTGCTCGAAAAGAACGACGTACCCGCGAAAAAAATATACGCTACAGGCAACGGGCGCTGCAATTTCCTCAACTGCGAGGCGGCGCCCGATTCATATCTCAGCCGCGGATCCGACGCGGAAAGCTTCGTGTCGCGCACGTTCGGACAGGCAGGCCCCGAAGAGCTCCTCGACGTATTCGAGACTATGGGGCTCATGTATTCCGAAGAGGAGGACGGCCGCATGTATCCCAGAAGCGGCCAGGCGAAGGCCGTGGCGTCGGCTCTCGTAAGGAGCGCCGAAGGCGCGGGCGCCGAGATCATATGCGGTTTTGACGTGGTCTCCGCCGAAAAGAAGGGCGGACGCTTCGTACTGCGCGCCGGCGACGGCAGGACCGTCACCGCCGGCAGGCTCATCCTCGCCATGGGCGGAAAGGCCGGCATACGCTTCGGCAGCGACGGCAGGGGATACAAGATAGCCCAAAGCCTCGGACATTCGGTCGAAAAGCCCGTACCGGCGCTCGTCCCGCTCCTGTGCGCCGAAGACCTTTCGCCTGTAGCCGGCGTCAGATGCAAGGGCTTCGTGAGCTTTCTCAAGATCTCCGAAGAGGGCAGCAGCCTGCTGGCGTTCGACAGCTTCGGCGAGATACAGTTCACTAAAGATTCGCTCTCAGGCATCTGCGTGATGGACGTCAGCCGCAATTTCGTGATAGAGGAGGGCGCGTCATACAGGGCAGTATGCGATATTCTCTGGGAATACGAGCAGAGCGAGCTCGTTCAGGTGCTGCGGTCCAGAAGGGAAGCCTTCTCGGATCAAGGCGCGTACATGCTGCTCGAATCGGTGCTTGCCGACAAGCTCGCCTCGTACGTTCTCGGGCGGGCAGGGATCGATCCCGAAGGTCCCATGAAGGACGTCACTGACGCGCGGCTCTCTTCGGCAGCGCAGCTCTGCAAGAGGCTCACCTTCACCGTCACGGGCACGAAGGGCTGGCCGGACGCGCAGACGACGGCCGGCGGAGTGCGGCTCTCTCAGGCGGATCCCGGCACGATGGAGTCCACGATATGCGAGGGGCTCTATCTCTGCGGCGAGACGCTCGACGTCGACGGTCCGTGCGGAGGGTACAACCTCACGTGGGCGTTCGCGAGCGGATATGCCGCGGGAAAGGCAGCCGGCGAATGATACGCGTCCACGAGATAAAGGAAAAGTGCGCGAAGGACAGGTCTTCCGATCTGCGCAGGCTCGCGGAGAAGAGCCTGAGGCTGCCGCCCGGCAGCGTCACGGCCGTAAGGATCGCGAAGGAATCGATCGACGCCAGGGAAAAGCCGGTCATATACAGAGTCTATTCTCTCGATATCGAGAGCTCGCTCCCCGACGATTTCGTGGCTGACGCCGCGAGGCGGAACAGGTATAAATGCGGCCCGGCGAAAACGGAGGTGTACGAGCCGCTGGCATGCGAAAGAAAGGCGGAGCTGCGTCCCGTGGTCTGCGGCTTCGGGCCCTGCGGGATCTTCGCTTCTCTGGTGCTCGCGAGGGCGGGACTTCGCCCGATAGTGCTCGAGCGCGGCCGCCGCATGGACGAGCGCGTGCGCGACGTCGAGAGGTTCTGGGCCGGCGGGAGCGCGGATCCGCTTTCCAACGTCCAGTTCGGAGAGGGCGGCGCCGGAAGCTTTTCGGACGGCAAGCTCACCTCCGGCATAAACGATCCGGCGAAGAGCTTCGTGCTCGAAACGCTCGCGCTCGCGGGCGCTCCCAGGGATATCCTTTACAAGCAGAAGCCTCACATCGGCACGGACGTTCTCCGCGACGTCGTCGTAAACATCAGGAACGAGATAATCTCTCTCGGCGGGGACGTGCGGTTTTCCTCCGTTCTCACCGACATCGATATATCCGGCGGAAAGCTCCGCTCCGTTACCGTCAACGGAAGCGGGATGATCGAGACGGACACGCTCATACTCGCGATCGGGCACAGCGCGCGCGACAGCTTCGCGATGCTGCTCGAAAAGTCGCTCATGCTGCAGCAGAAGCAGTTCTCGATGGGCGTGCGCATCGAGCATCCCCAGCGGCTGATAGACGAGGCTCAGTACGGAGCCCCGGCGCGGGAGCTGGGCATATCGCCGGCCGAATACAAGCTCAGCTGCAGGACGTCGTCGGGCAGGGGCGTGTATACGTTCTGCATGTGCCCGGGCGGAGAGGTCGTCGATTCCTCGTGCGAGGACGGCGCCTGCGTCACCAACGGCATGAGCATGCGCGCCAGGAGCGGCGAGTTCGCGAATTCCGCGCTCCTCTGCGACGTGTACACCTCGGATCTGGGTTCTGATCATCCGCTCGCCGGAGCGGCGTTCCAGGAGAGATATGAAAAGCTCGCGTATAAGGCTGGAGGCGGAAGAGTGCCTTACTGGACGCTCGCTCAGGCCTTCAGCGGGCCCGGGGAAGAGCCCCCGGCCGGGGCCGGCGCTGAGGATCACAGACAGCCGGCCGGTTCCTGCAGGAGGGCGTCGCGCGCGGCCGCGCCTCTTTCCTCGTGCCTTCCCGGCTTCGTCTACGATTCGCTTAAGGAAGCGATCCCCGTCCTTGCGAGGAAACTCAAGGGCTTCGGCGATCCGGACAGCGGCATCTACGCCGTGGAGAGCAGGAGCTCGTCTCCCGTGCGCATAAAAAGAGACGCCTGCGCGAGGGCGCTGGCGTCTGACGGTTCCTTTATAGAAGGCCTTTATCCCGCGGGAGAGGGCGCCGGATACGCCGGCGGCATAATGTCCGCCGCGGTCGACGGCATCCACGCCGCGGAAAGGGCTATGGCCGCGCGATGAGGCTCCTTCCCTCCATCTCCCGCGGCGCTTCGAGCCCCATCAGCTGAAGCATCGTCGGCGCCAGGTCGCAGAGCGCGCCTCCGTCCGACAGCTTTATATCCTTCGGACCGACGTAGATGAGCGGGACAGGGTTCGTGGAGTGGGCCGTCACGACGTTCCCTTCTCCGTCGAGCATCTCGTCCGCGTTGCCGTGATCCGCCGTTATCAGCAGATCTCCGCCTGTCTTTTCCATTGCCGACACTATCTTTCCGACGCATTCGTCGACAGCCTCGACCGCGGCGACCGCGGCGGCGAACACTCCGGTGTGGCCGACCATGTCGCAGTTGGCGAGGTTCATTATTATCATGTCGAGCTCTCCGTTTTCTATCTCCCCGACGGCTTTGTCCGTCACCTCGAAGGCGCTCATCTCCGGCTTGAGGTCGTAGGTCGCGACCTTGGGAGACGCGATCAGTACGCGCTTTTCTCCCTCGTAGGGCTGCTCTATGCCGCCGTTGAAGAAGAACGTCACATGGGCGTATTTTTCCGTTTCGGCGATGCGCAGCTGCGTCCTGCCGAGCGAGGATACGTATTCTCCGAGCGTGTTCTTCAGCTCTTCCGGAGGATACGCGACGAGCACGTTGGGGATCGTAGCGTCGTACTGCGTCATGCAGACGTAGCAGAGATCCTTTACGACGCGCTCTCTCGCAAAGCCGTAGCTGTCGAAGCCGGGGTCCGCGAAGGCGCGCGTTATCTCCCTGGCGCGGTCGGGCCTGAAGTTGCAGAAGATGACGGCGTCGCCGTCTCCTATGCCGCCGAAGCCGCAGCAAACGCGCGGCTTGATGAATTCGTCCGTCTCGTCCGCCGCGTAGGCCTGCGCGACGGCTTCGCTGCCGCTGCTCAGGTCCGCGGAGGCAGGGGCCGTGAGCGCGTCGTAGGCCAGTTTTACGCGGTCCCAGCGCTTGTCGCGGTCCATCGCGTAGTATCTTCCTATGACGCTCGCGATCCTTCCCGTTCCGAGCTCCTTCAGATACTCTTCCATCTCGCGCACGTAGTTCTCGCCGGATCTGGGCGGGGTGTCCCTTCCGTCCATAAAGCAGTGCACCCAGACCTTGTCGATGCCGCAGCGCTTCGCGAGCTCGCAGGCGCCCTTTATGTGCTCGATGTGCGAATGCACGCCTCCGTCTGACATCAGCCCGAATATGTGAAGGGCGCTGCCGTTCTTTTTTACGTGCTCCGCGGCGGAGCGCAGCGCGGCGTTATCGAAAAAGCTGCCGTCGGCGATCTTGTTGCTTATTTTTGAAAGCTCCTGCCAGACTATGCGTCCGGCGCCCATGTTGGTATGTCCGACCTCGGAGTTGCCCATCTGTCCTTCGGGAAGTCCGACGGAGCGTCCGCTAGCGTTGAGACTTGTGTGCGGGCGTTCCTTAAAGAGTCTGTCCAGATTCGGCGTCCTCGCCGCGTATATGGCATTTCCGGGGCCTTCGGGCGCGAGCCCGAAACCGTCCATTATAAGGAGCATTACAGGTCTTTTGTTCATCGGTTCTTTTGCCTCCTCGAGTGTCATATTCTATCATAAACCGGCGGCCAGGTGTATAATAAATCACGAGGAGAAGCAAGTTTATGAACTGGACGGAACGGCAGCTCGAAGCGATAGAAAACACGGAAAATAACATGCTCGTCTCCGCAGCGGCGGGGTCGGGAAAGACGGCCGTGCTCGTGGAGCGCATAAGGCGGCTGATCGAGGAGAAGGGCACGGCCATCGACAGAATGCTGGTGCTCACCTTCACCAAAGCCGCGGCCTCCGAGATGAAGGAGAAGATATACAGGAGCCTCAGCGCCCGGCTCGCGCGCGAGGACGCTTCGCCGCAGGAGCGCAGGATGCTGCGCTCGCAGCTGTCGCTCATGAACAGGGCGAACATAAGCACGTTCGATTCTTTCGCGCTGGAGATCATAAGGCGCTATTATCACGTGATAGATCTCGAGCCGGGGCTTTCCGTCTGCGACGAGAATAAGGCCGCGGTCCTTCAGGAGGCTGCTATGGACAGTCTCATGGAGGAGATCTTCGAGGGCGGGGATCCGGCGTACGCGGATTTCATGGACAGATACGCGGATGCCTCCGGCAATGGGAAGGTCCGCGACCTTATATCCTCGCTGGCGTCTTTCCTCGGAAACATGCCGGACCCGCAGGGCTTCACGGAGCTCCAGCTGAACGGCGAGGGGCTCGAGGAAGGGTGGTTCGCGTACGCCGCGGGGGAGACCGCGAGCATGCTCGCCGACGCCTGCGCGTATTACGAAAAGGCGCTGGATATCCTGACGGGAAGGACCGGAGATCTTCCGGGGCCTCTGCCCAAGCTCGCGCGCAAATGCGCGGAGAATCTCGAGATCGTAAGGCGTCTGGCGTCGTTCTTCGACGATCCTTCGACGTATGAGGCCGGATTTGCCGCTCTTTCGGAAAAGCGCGAATTTCAGAGGATACTGCCCACAAAAAAAGAGGAAGAGGAGAAAGCGCCGTACGATCTCGTAAAGGGGAAAGTGTCCTTCTGCAGGTCGTCAGCGAAGGAGCTCCTGGACAAGGCGTCCGACGCGTTCGCGGGGCTCAGCCTTAAAGCCCTGCGCGAGGAGAGGGCGCTCATGCGTCCGGTGCTCGGGACGCTCTTCAGGCTTACGTACCGGTACCTTGAGATATATTCGGAAAAGAAGCTTGCCGAAAAGCTGATGGACTTCGGCGACTGCGGCCGGTACGCGCTGAAGATCCTCGAAAACGAGGACGTCTGCGCCGAATACCGCGAGAAGTTCGAATACATATTCGTCGACGAATACCAGGACAGCAACCTGCTTCAGGATACGCTCGTCGAACGGATCGCCCGGGGCGGCAACTGCTTCATGGTAGGCGACGTAAAGCAGAGCATCTACAAGTTCCGTCAGGCTGAGCCGGAGCTCTTCCTGTCGCGGTACAAGGCGTACAAGAGCGGCAGCGGCGGCTGCGTCGTCGACCTGAACAGCAACTTCAGGAGCAAGAGGGAAGTAGTGGACGCCGTGAACTCCGTCTTTTCCGTCCTCATGACGGAGCGCGGCTGCGGCATAGAATACGATGACGACGCCGCGCTGAAAAAGGGCAGTCCGTACGACGGCCCGATAGGGTATGAGCCCGTCCTCTATCTCACGGACAAGGCTGCTTCGGACGACGATATCGAGGACGAGGCCGTCGCGGAGCTCAAGGCGGCCGAAATGGAGGCCGCGCGCGCTGTCGCGATAATACGCGAATACGCGGGAAAGGATATATACGACGATATAACAGGCAAGGTCCGCCCGCTCGGATACGGCGATATGGTCATTCTTCTGAGATCAGTCAAAGGCGACGGCGAGCTGTATTACAACGCGCTCATGAAGGCGGGGATACCGGTGTATCTCGACCGCAGCGAGGGCTATTTCGACGCGCTGGAGGTGCAGGTCTTCCTCGATCTTCTGCGTGTGATAGACAACCCGAAGCGCGACGTTCCGCTGCTCGGCGTGCTGTGCTCTCCGGTCTTCGGCTTCTGCGCCGACGAGCTCGCGCGGATAAGGATCTTCTCGGACCGCGGCGATCAGCGGAAGATACCGTATCACGAGGCGTTCGACATGTACGCGGAGTCGGGGAGCGACGACCTGCTCAGGGAGAAATGTCAAAGCTTCCGCGGCAGGATCGCCGCATGGGCGGAGAAGGCCGCGTTTACGCCTCTCGCCGACTTCATATGGGAGCTGCTCGTGACGACGGGCTATTCCGATTACGCGTCCGCCATGGATGCCGGCGAGCAGCGCCTCGCTAATCTGCGCGCGCTCGTCGACAAGGCCGCGGAGTTCGAGGCGCAGAACAGCAGCGGGCTGTACGGCTTCATATCTTATATCGAGCTCATAAGCGGCAGGGACTCCAAGCTGCGGTTCGGCCAGGCGAAGATCGTCGCCGAGGGCAGCGACTGCGTGCGCATAATGACGATCCACAAAAGCAAGGGGCTCGAGTTCCCGTTCGTGCTTGTCGCGGGGCTTGGAAAAAATCTTTATACGGGAAGAGGCATGAGCGCCGAGTTCCACAGGGATCTCGGCGTCGGAACGGCGCTTGTTGATAATGAGAACAGGTTGAGCGCCGACACAGGTCTTCTGAAGATGATACGCCGCAGAAAGAAGCGCGACGATACCGCTGAAAGCGTGAGAGTGTTCTACGTGGCCGCCACGCGGCCCAAGGATATACTCGTCTTTTCTGCAGTATGCGACTGCAGCCCCGAAAAGCTGGAGGAGCGCAGGAACGTGCTCCCTTCCGCCGCGTACGCTGAGGGGACTTATCTCGGCATGCTCCTGGCGGCTGTCCCGGATCTTAAGGTGAGGATCGCGCCCGCTTCGGCCGGCGCGGCGCGGCAGGCCGCCGGCCGCGCCGCAAGAGAAGCTCTTGAGCGTTCTCTCCGCTCGGGATTCGATCTTACGGGCTGCGAAGAGGACGCTGCCGAAGCGGCGGAGCTGCTCTCCTACGTTCCTCCCGACGCCGGGCTCTCCGCGCAGAAGCGCAAATACAGCGTGTCGCAGATAGCGATGCATCAGGACGGCGCGGGCCGGACGGGCGGAGGACCTGCGAGGCTGCTGTGTCTTCAGGACGAGGAGGAGGAAAAGCTCTCTCCGGCGGAGCGCGGCACGGCATATCATACCGTTATGGAGCATATACCGTTCTCAGCCGATGGAAAGTCTCCGGGCGAAGTGAGGGCCTTTATCGACGGCCTCGCGTCGCGCGGGATAATGACCGCCGCGGAAGCGTCCTCCGTGGACGAGGCGCAGATCTGCGCGTTCTTTTCATCGCCTCTCGGAAAGCGGATCCTCGCGAGCCCGGACGTCAGAAAGGAGACCCCGTTCACCATAAAGACGGAGTACGAAGGGCGCAGCGTGATGGTGCAGGGGACCATAGACTGTTTCTTCGCTGAGGATGACGGGCTCGTGCTCGTTGACTATAAAACGAATTACGTGAATGAAGCTGAAAAACAGGAGGCATATGAGCGTCTCAGGAGGACGTATATGCCCCAGCTGGCTTTATACCGCCAGGCGCTCGAAAAGTGCACCGGCAGGGCTGTAAAGGAAGCGCTGCTCTATCTGTTCGGCACGGGAGAGAGCCTCGAGCTCGAATGAGCTCAGAACGGCGTATCGTCCCCGGCAGCTGCCGCCGCGGGCGCTGCCGCGCGTTCTTCCCCGCTCTCCCCGAGCCCGCGCTTTTTGAGGAGGCCGCATATTATCGACGCCTCCTGCTCGCTCAATCCGATCCCTCGCGACATCTTGTCGTGGTTCTTCGACCACTCTCTTATATCGTATCTCGGCGGGCGGCCGCAGAAGCTGATGATGTTGAGCTCCTTCGTCCAGCCCGTATTGCTCGTGGACAGCACGCCGAGATGTTCCTTTATCTCGTAGCTGAACTCGTCCTGACCGTATGCCTGCTGCCTTTCGTTCACCTCGCTGAACGCTCTGTTTTCCTGTGGATACCGTTCTGTCATTTCCAAGCCTTTCTCCTTATGGGACCGTCCCGCGATCCGGCACATATAAAATAACATCGATGTAAAATATTGTCAATAATTCAGGGTGCTCTTTTGCCCCTGTTTTATTGACAAAAACAATGCCGGATGATACTTTTATTAGTACTGGTTTTATTGTTATTTGCAGTGTTCTGCAGCGAAAGGAATTATTATGTTTGAAGGAACTATCTGGTCACTTCTGCCGCCGGTGATAGCCATAGCGCTCGCGCTCATCACCAAGGAAGTGTATTCCTCCCTTTTTATAGGTATCCTGGCGGGAGGCCTTCTTTACAGCGGATTCAACCTCGTGGGAACGTTGAATCACGTCGTCATCGACGGTTTCATAGGATCTCTCGCCGACTCCTGGAACGTGGGCATCCTCATATTCCTCGTGATCCTCGGCGCCATGGTCCAGATCATGAACAGGGCGGGCGGTTCCGCCGCGTTCGGAAGATGGGCCGCCGTGCACGTCAAGAGCAAGGCCGGCGCTCAGCTCGCCACCATGGCGATAGGCATCCTCATCTTCATCGACGACTATTTCAACTGCCTCACGGTCGGTTCGGTAATGCGTCCTCTCACGGACAAGCACGACATCTCCAGGGCTAAGCTCGCGTACCTCATCGACGCGACAGCCGCTCCCGTGTGCATAATCGCTCCGATATCCTCGTGGGCCGCGGCGGTCACCGGCTTCGTCGACGGAGCCGACGGCCTGACGCTCTTCATCAAGGCGATACCCTACAACTTCTACGCGCTGCTCACGATAGTGATGATGATCACGCTCTCCGTCACCAACTTCGATTACGGCCCCATGAAGAAGGCCGAGCTCGAGAAGAGCAGCTACGATCCGTCCCAGATGCCCGATCCTTCCATGACCGGCGCGTCCGAGATCCCCAACAAGGGATCCTTCAGGGACGGCAAGGTAATCCACCTGATATTCCCGATAATCGTTCTCATAGTCTGCTGCGTCATCGGCATGATCTACACCGGCGGATACTTCGAGGGCGAGAGCTTCGTCAACGCCTTCGCGAACTCCGACGCGTCCGTTGGACTTGCCAACGGTTCGCTCGTAGCGCTCCTCATCACGATGATCTTCTGCATCGCTACCAGAACGATAAGCTTCAAGGGCTGCATGGAAGCGATCCCCGACGGCTTCAAGGCGATGGTCCCGGCGATCCTCATCCTCACGTTCGCGTGGACGCTCAATTCCATGACGTCCTCCCTCGGCGCGAAGGAATACGTCGCGGGCATCGTCGAGGGCTTCGCGAGCAACGAAGCGATAATGAACCTGCTCCCGGCCATAATCTTCCTCATCGGCTGCGGCCTCGCGTTCGCGACCGGTACCAGCTGGGGCACCTTCGGCATCCTCATCCCGATCGTCGTCTTCGTGTTCGGCGGCAACATGGACAACACGCTCATGATAATCGCCATCTCCGCCTGCATGGCCGGAGCGGTATGCGGCGACCACTGCTCGCCCATCTCCGATACGACGATAATGGCGTCCGCCGGAGCTGAATGCAATCACATAACGCACGTATCCACGCAGCTCCCGTACGCTCTCACCGTCGCGGCGGTCAGCTTCGTAAGCTACATCATAGCCGGCTTCGTGCGCAGCGCGTTCGCGAGCGTCGCCATCGCGATAGTGCTCATGGTAGCGACCCTCTTGGTCATAAAGGGAAGCCAGAAGAAAAGCGCTCAGGCGCAGTAAGGAACAGCAATGAAGATCACGTTGAGAACTGAACCCAGGGCGGAAGCGCTCATCACCGAAGCGCAGCAGGGCTGCACGATCGAGGATCTGCTTGACAGATTCCGCGGACAGCTCGCGTATCCGGTTTACGCGGCAAGGCTCGACAACAGAGTCGTGCGCCTCGATACGCGTCTTGAGGGGGACTGCGAGGTCGTATTCCTCGACATGCGTGATTTTTCGGCCAAAACGGCGTATCAGAACAGCATCATAGCCATCTATCTGAAGGCCTGCAAGGATCTGATGCCGGACGCGGAGATACTTATCGAGAACCCCCTGAACAGGGGCATATACACCAGCATCAAGACCTCGCAGCGCATCGGCATCATCAGATCCGAGCGCATCGAGCGCCAGATGCGCAGGATATGCGAGGCCGATCTTCCGATGAGCGAGATCACGGACGAATTCGATTTCGTCGTTCCGCGCACTTCGTATATAAAGACGTTCGACGTAAAGAGCTACCGCAGGGGAGCCGTTATCCGCATCCCGGACGACACACATCCCGCGGGTCTCGACAGCTATTATAACGACAAGCTGCTGTACAAGGCTTTCTCGCTCGAGAAGCGCTGGACCGAAAAGACCGGCATATCGCGCATCTCGGATCTCAACAAGGCTATCGAAGACGGCAGCATAGACGAGATAATACAGCTCTCGGAGGCTCTGCACGAAAACAACATAACGGACCTCGCCGAGCGCATCACGAAGGAGGGTAAGCGGATCGTGCTGATCGCCGGACCTTCCTCCTCCGGAAAGACGACGTTCGCGCACAGGCTCTGCACGCAGCTGTGGGTCGAGGGCACCAAGCCTCTCTATCTGGGCACGGACGACTATTTCCTGGACAGGGACAAGATCCCGTTCGGTCCGGACGGCACGCAGAACTTCGAGAACCTCGACGCGCTCGACCTGGATCTGTTCAACGAGCAGATGAACGCCCTCATAGAGGGCAGGGAGGTCGATCTGCCGCGGTTCGATTTCAAGTCGGGCAAGCAGGTGTTCGGAGAGAGGATCGTCAAGCCTCTCCCGAACCAGCCGATCGTCATAGAGGGCATACACGCCCTCAACGAAAAGCTCACGGAGAGGATCCCCGAAAGCGAGAAGTTCAGGATATACATCAGTCCTCTCACTCAGCTGCGGATCGACGATCACCACAGGATCTTCATAACGGACGTCAGAAAGCTCAGGCGCATAGTGCGCGACGCGGAAAAGCGCGGCTGGGACGCCAAAAAGACGATGGAGAGCTGGCCTAAGGTCCGCCAGGGCGAATATATCAATATCTTCCCGTACAGCAACAACGCCGACGCCGTATTCAACACGGCGCACGTTTACGAGCTGGCGGCGCTGCGCCATCACGCCATGCCGCTGCTCGAGGCCATCGGAAGCGACGACGAGTATTACGCCGAGGCGCAGAGGCTCATATCGCTGCTGAAGCTCGTCGACGAGCTCCGCGACGACAGCTGCATACCCGGCAATTCGATACTGCGCGAATTCATAGGAGGAAGCACCGTCACCAAATAATCTATGCCGGATATCCTTTCAACACTCAATCCGATGCAGCGCAAGGCCGCCTCGTCCGTCGAGGGCCCGCTCCTGATACTCGCGGGAGCAGGCTCCGGCAAGACAGGCACCATGACGCACCGCATCGCGTACATGATAAAAGAGAAGGGCATAAGCCCGTACTCCATACTTGCCGTCACGTTTACGAACAAAGCTGCGGGCGAGATGCGCGACCGCGTCATCCAGCTCGTCGGCGACGTAAGGGGCATGTGGATACAGACGTTCCACTCGGCGTGTCTGCGGATCCTCAGAAGCGACGCGGAAAAGCTCGGCTATACGTCGAGCTTTGTCGTTTACGACCCCGTAGACCAGAAGGCTCTCGTAAAGACCATCGTAAAAGAACTCGGGCTCGACGAGAAGCGGAATTCCCCCGGATACGTCCTCGGGGAGATCTCCGCCGCGAAAGAGAAGGCGCTCGGAAGCGCCGACATGCGTTCGGAGTTCGCGGGAGTGGAGCGCTACAAGGACATCATAAGGATCTACGAGAGCTACGAGATCGCCCTCAAGAAGAACAACGCGATGGACTTCGACGATCTGATCCTGAACGCGGTGCGCCTGTTCGAGGGATGGCCCGACGTCCTGGAGCGCTACAGGGACAAGTTCCGCTACGTCATGGTCGACGAGTATCAGGACACGAACATGCTCCAGTACAGGCTGGTGCGCCTTCTGGCGGAAAAGCACGGCAACATATGCGTCGTCGGTGACGACGACCAGTGCATATACCAGTGGAGAGGTGCGGACCTGCGCAACATACTCGAGTTCGAGAAGGACTTCCCGGGCGCGAAGGTCATAAAGCTCGAGCAGAACTACAGGTCGACGTCGAATATCATCGACGCGGCGCACTGCGTCATATCGAACAACCGCGGGCGCAAGGACAAGAAGCTCTGGACGCAGGCCGCGGCCGGAGAGAAGATCGAATACTACAGGGCGTGCGACGACATGGAGGAGGCCAGATATACGGCCGCGAAGATATCGCTGCTCATGAAGAAGGATCCGTCGCTGCGCTATTCGGATTTCGCGGTGCTGTACAGGACCAACGTTCAGTCGCGCCGGTTCGAGGACGCTTTCTCCGCGAAGGGCATCCCTTATCAGGTCCTTTCGGGCCTCAGATACTACGACCGCAAGGAGATAAAGGACATGCTCGCTTACATGCGGCTCGTCGTGAACCCCAGGGACGACGTCGCTTTTCTGCGCATCCTGAACGAGCCCAAGCGCGGCATCGGCAAAAAGAGCGAGGATTCCGTCAGGGCGCTCGCGGCGACGCGGAACGTTAGCATGCTCGAGGCCGCCGGCGACGCGGATCTGCGCGCCGGGCTGAGCGCGAAGGCGAACGAGGCCGTAAAGCAGCTCATAGCGATGTTCTCCTCGCTCGCTCTGGAAAAGGACAGGATGAGCGTCGAGGAGATATACGACACGCTGCTGGAGCGCAGCGGGTATCTGCAGGCGCTGGAAGACGCGCATACGGTCGAGGCCGACGCGAGGATAGAGAACCTCATGGAGTTCAAGTCCGTTATACTCGAAAAGCAGAAGGAGGCCGACGCCGCCGGCGAGGACCTCACGCTCGACGTCTTTATGGAGTCTCTCGCGCTGATATCGGACGTCGACAACCACGATCCCGACCAGGACGCGGCTGTGCTGATGACGCTGCACTCGGCCAAGGGCCTGGAGTTCCCCGTGGTCTTCATGCCCGGCATGGAGACGGGGCTTTTCCCCAGCTACCGGAGCCTCGACAGGCAGGACGGCGTGGAGGAGGAGCGGCGGCTGTGCTACGTCGGCATGACGCGCGCGAAACAGCTTCTCTTCATGACGAGCGCCGAGCAGCGCACGCTCTACGGAAAGACGGATTACACGATGGAATCCATGTTCCTCAAGGAGATCGACAGGAAATATCTGAAGGGCGACGCGGTCTACGACAAGAAGGGGCTCGGGACGTCTTTCAACACGTATAAAAAGGACGCGCCGTTCAGCGAACCGTCGTTCACTTCGCCGATAAAGGCGATGCAGCAGGTAAAGCGCTCCGCGGCGAGGGAGACGCTGGCCGGAAAGTCGGTGGCGCCCGGGGCCGCGGTCGAGCATCCGAAGTTCGGACGCGGAACGGTCATCGAGATAAAAGGCAACGTTATCACCGTCATATTCGACGATCACGGAACGAAGAAGATGGCGCTGGATCTTGCGCCTCTTAAGCTGGTCGACGGAAACTGAGACCGGAGCAGCGGATAAAAGGAGAGACCATGAGCATAATAAGAGACATCGCGCTCGCGCCTTCGGGCGAAAGGAAGATAGAGTGGGTCAGGCGCAACTGCCCGCTTTTGAGGAGCCTCGAGGAGGATTTCAAAAAGACCCGCCCGTTCGAGGGCAAGACTATAGCGCTCTCGGTGCATCTCGAGGCGAAGACCGCTTATCTGTGCAGGGTGCTTGCCGCTGGCGGCGCCGTGATGCACGTGACCGGAAGCAATCCGCTCTCCACGCAGGACGACGTCGCGGCCGCTCTGGCGTCGCGGGGACTGAACGTCTACGCCTGGCACGGAGCGACGCCTGAGGAGTACGAAGCGCATCTCAGAGCGGCTCTCTCGCACCACGCCAACATAATAATAGACGACGGAGGAGATCTCGTGCACATGCTCCACACGGAGCTCACGGATGAGCTGCCCTACGTCATCGGAGGCTGCGAGGAGACGACTACAGGCATCTCCCGGCTCAACGCCATGGCCAGGGAGGGCAAGCTCCGCTTTCCGATGGTCAAGGTCAACAACGCCGACTGCAAGCATCTGTTCGACAACCGCTACGGGACGGGCCAGTCGGTCTGGGACGGCATCAACAGGACGACGAATCTGATCGTCGCCGGAAAGACTGTTGTCGTCGCCGGCTACGGATGGTGCGGAAAGGGCGTATCGATGCGCGCCAAGGGTCAGGGCGCCAAGGTCATAGTCACCGAGATCGATCCGGTAAGGGCGATCGAGGCCGTGATGGACGGCTTCGAGGTCATGCCGATGATCGACGCGGCCGCCGAAGGAGACATATTCGTCACCGTTACCGGCTGCTGCGGCGTTATAGGCGAGGAGGCGTTCCTTCGCATGAAGGAGGGCGCCGTGCTCTGCAACGCGGGCCATTTCGACGTCGAGATCGACATGAAGAGGCTCCGCGAGATCGCTGAGGACGCGCAGGAGATGAGGAACAACATAATGGGATATACGCTTCCTAACGGAAAGCACATATACGTCCTCGCGGAGGGCAGACTCGTGAATCTGGCGGCCGGCGACGGACATCCCGCCGAGATAATGGACATGAGCTTCGCCATCCAGGCGCTTTCGGCGAAGTACCTCGTCGAGAACGAGGGTAAGCTGAGCGAGCTTCTGATCGACGTTCCCCGCGAGGTCGACATCGAGGTCGCCGAGCGCAAGCTGGCGTTCCTCGGAAAGAGGATCGACAGTCTCACGCCGGAGCAGGAGGCTTATCTGAACAGCTCCTCCGTATAG
>JAEEVI010000221.1 GCA_016287035.1 Bacillota bacterium | reverse complement strand
CCGCGGAAACGACTCCGCGGGGCGCGACGTCGAGCAGCGTTACCTCGAAGCCCTCCTTCTTCAGCTTTTCGAGCGTGTGGAGCACAGCGTGGTGCTCGAAGGCCGTCGATATTATATGTTTTTTGCCTTTTCTCGCGCCGGCGTGAGCGGCGGAAAGTATCGCCTGGTTGTCAGCCTCGCTTCCGCCGGACGTGAATATTATCTCGGAGGGCAGACATCCGACGCAGGCGGCGGCGCGCCCGCGGGCGTCCTCGAGGACCTCCTTCGCCCTCTGGCCTATCGAATACAGGCTCGAAGGGTTTCCGAAGTTATCCTCCATAATGGGGAGCATCGCGTCGATGGCCGCCCTGCTCATTTTTGTCGTCGCCGCGTTGTCGGCGTATACGTACATCTTCTCCATTTAAGATCTTGTCCTGGTATGCGTGTCCTTCTATTCGGCGAACAGCGGCGTCGAGAGGTATCTGTCTCCGCTGTCGGGCAGTATGACCGCTATCGTCTTTCCCGCGGCCTCGGGCCTCCTGGCGATCTGAACGGCGGCCCAGACGGCCGCTCCCGCCGTGATGCCCACGAGTATGCCCTCCTTGCGTCCGATGAGCTTCCCTGTCGCGAACGCGTCGGCCGCGCTGACCTTGGTTATCTCGTCATATATCCCGGTATCGAGGACGTCGGGTATGAATCCGGCGCCTATGCCCTGCAGCTTGTGCGGTCCAGGAGCGTCGCCGGAGAGCACAGCGCTGGTGTCGGGCTCCACCGCGACGACCTTAAGGCCGGGGATCTTTTCCTTCAGGTACGTTCCAGTGCCTGTGAGAGTTCCGCCGGTACCGACGCCGGCGACGAGATAGTCGACCTTGCCGTCAGAATCCTCGAATATCTCGGGCCCCGTAGTGAGCCTGTGGGCCTTCGGGTTAGCGGGATTGGTGAACTGCGAAGGGATGAACGCCCCGGGGATCTGCTCCGCGAGCTCCTGCGCCTTCGCGATGGCGCCCTTCATGCCTTTCGCCCCGTCGGTGAGGACGAGCTCCGCGCCGTACGCCTTCATGAGCTGGCGGCGTTCCACCGACATCGTTTCGGGCATTACGATGACGCACCTGTAGCCCTTTGCGGCCGCGACGGACGCGAGCCCCATTCCGGTATTGCCGCTCGTCGGCTCGATGATCACGGAGCCCTCGGAGAGCTTTCCGGAAGCCTCGGCGTCCTCGACCATCGCGAGCGCGATGCGGTCCTTTACGGATCCTGTGGGATTGAAGTATTCGACTTTGGCGAGGATCCTCGTGTTGAGTCCGAGCTCCTTTTCTATGTTCACGAGCTCGAGCAGCGGAGTCTTTCCGATGAGCTGCGCCGCAGATGTATAGATATTAGACATTTTATCTCCTCCGCGCTTGATGCGCGCGTCTGTTTTTCTACTGAACGATTATAAACCTCAGCCGGCTTCGGCGCAACGCGGCCAGCGGACCGCGCCGCGCGTTTTCCGGCCGCGATGAAGACTATCGGACCTGCTTCGCTGCTTCGAAAGCCTGCGAGAGATCCTCGAGGATGTCGTCGATATGTTCGGTGCCTATGGAGAGCCTTATCGTGCTCTGCGAGATCCCCTGATCGCGCAGCTCCTCCCCGGAGAGCTGGGAATGCGTCGTCGTGGCGGGATGTATGACGAGGCTCTTCACGTCGGCTACGTTGGCGAGTATGGAAAACAGCTCAAGGCTGTCGATGAACCTGAACGCGGCCTCCCTTCCGCCCTTTATGTCGAACGTGAATATGCTCGCTCCTCCGCGCGGGAAATACTTTAGATAGAGCCCGTGGTCGGGATGACCGGCGAGCGAGGGATGGTTCACCTTTTCGACCTGCGGGTGCGAGCTGAGGTATTCGACGACCTTGGCCGTGTTCTCCGCGTGGCGGTCGAGCCTCAGCGGGAGCGATTCGATGCCCTGCAGGAGCAGGAACGCGTTGAACGGCGAGATGCAGGCGCCGGTATCGCGCAGCAGGATCGCCCTTATGTAAGTGACGAACGCCGCGGGTCCCGCCGCCGCGGTGAAGGAAACGCCGTGATAGCTGGGGTTCGGTCCCGCGATGTTCTGATACTTGCCGGACGCCGCCCAGTCGAACTTTCCCGAATCGATTATTATGCCTCCGAGAGTCGTCCCGTGGCCGCCGAAGAACTTTGTGGCGGAATGCACCACGATGTCTGCGCCGTGCTCGATCGGTCTCACCCAGTAGGCTGCTCCGAAGGTGTTGTCGACGACGAGCGGAAGCCCGTAGCTGTGCGCGAGAGCGGCGACCGCGTCGATATCGGGGATGTCACTGTTGGGATTTCCGAGAGTCTCGATGTAGACGGCTCTCGTATCAGGCCTTATCGCGCTCTCGATCTGTGAGAGGTCGTGCGCGTCGACGAACGTCGTCTCGACGCCGAACAGCGGCAGAGTGTGCGCGAGGAGGTTGTAGCTGCCTCCGTATATCGTCTTCTGCGCGACTATGTGACCGCCCGAATGCGCGAGCGCCTGGATCGTGTAGTCGATCGCCGCGGCGCCGGAAGCGACCGCCAGAGCGGCGACGCCGCCTTCCAGCGCGGCCGCCCTCTTTTCCAGCACGTCCTGCGTGGAATTCGTGAGCCTTCCGTAGATGTTTCCGGCGTCAGCGAGGCCGAACCTGTCGGCGGCGTGCTGAGAATCCCTGAATACGTAGCTCGTCGTCTGATAGATGGGGACGGCTCTGGAATCCGACGCGGGATCCGGAGCCTCCTGTCCTACGTGAAGCGCTAAAGTCTCAAATCTGTAATTGCTCATTATGATATCCTCCTGTTCGAAAAGCTGCGCGGCAGCGCTTACAGTAAACGTCGATACATCGGCTGCCTGCCCGCATTCGACCGTTCCTGAAGTTGCGTCTTACCATCTTTCCGTTGAGGATGATTATCATGGCTTATTTCCTTTCAGAGATTTTACCTATTTATTTGATAGGTTTAACAGATATTACGGCATTTTACCTACTTTGTCAATAGGTTGTTCGATCATTTTATTATTCTTGACACGCGCTTTAAAGGCTCCTATTATTTATGGGAAATCTGTTTCAGGGCGGGGTGAGATTCCCCACCGGCGGTGATCGGCAGCAGCCGCGAGTCCGCGAGCCTAACGGCAGAACCGGTGAGAACCCGGTACCGACGGTAAAGTCCGGATGGAAGAAATGATTTTCCTTGAACGCGCGTGCGCGCGGCCCCGAAGCTTCGGGGATTTTTTATTTCCTGACAGATTCCGGATGAGTTATACAGGAGGAATCAAAATGCAGAACGAAAAGACGAAAAATATCGCAAGACTCGGAGTACTGGCAGCGCTTTCGGTAGTGCTGGTGTATCTCATACATTTTCCTATAATACCCTCGGCGCCGTTCCTGGAATACGATCCGGCCGACGTGCCCATACTTCTGGGGACCTTCGCGATGGGTCCCGTCTACGGCATCATGCTCACGCTGGTAACCTGCGTCATCCAGGGGCTCACCGTCAGCGCGACGAGCGGATGGTACGGGATCGCGATGCACATCATACCCACCGGGACGTACGTCGTCGTAGCGGGCCTGATATACTGGAAGAACAGGACTAAAAAAGGAGCCGT
>JAEEVI010000220.1 GCA_016287035.1 Bacillota bacterium | reverse complement strand
GGCAGAGCCGCTGTATCTGATGCCCGAGCTCGTTATCCTGACGGCATTCTCGGAGCCGTTTATAACGTAATAGCCGTAGCCAAAGCTCGTTATGACGCCTCCGTCGTTGTGAGCGGTGCAGAGAGTCGTGCCGGAGGTCTCGGCGCTGCCTGTCCCGATATACGTCAGATGATATCCGTTGTTGGAGCCCTCTTCCTCATGCTCCCAGTAGAAGATGCCCAGATCTCCGAGCGAGAGCTCTGAGATCCAGTCTCCATAATGGACGGCCGTGCCCGAGAGATCCCTTACGACGGATCTGAACGGATAAGCGGAATCGGCCGAACCGGAATTCGGGTGATAATAGGAATGAGAGCCGTCTGCCTTTACCGCCGCGAGGGCGCGCAGCTCGCCGTATGACGCCGATATCCCGGAGGTCACCGTCTGATTCGCGTTATAAGTGTGAAGCGCGTTCACGTAGAAATAGCTTCCTCGGTCGAGGTAGTAGGAATTGCTTACGACGCCTCCGAGCGGCGCGAAACCGTAAGGCACGGCGGTATCGCCGCTCACCACTATCGCCGACGCGCAGTAAGAAGAGCTTATACGTCCCGCGTTCTGTCCGGCGAATCCGGCCATGCTGACGCTTCCTCCGCGCGAGTCGGATACCTCGAGGAATCCGAGGCTGCAGCAGGAATTGATGTTTCCGTTCGAGGCGTTCAGGCCCGCGAAGCCGCCGATGCGCACGTCCGCGTATACGCTCGATATCCTCAGCGCGGGGCAGTCAGCCGAGCAGCCGCGTATGGTGCCGGCGTTGGCGCCTACGAGTCCGCCGACGAACATCCTGCTGTTGGAATACGCGTGCAGAGTTCCGTCCGAGCCCGCGAGATAATACCCCGCTACGGCGCAGTTCTCGATGACGCCGGAGTTATAGCCCGCCAGGACTCCCATATAAACGACTTCGTTGGATCTCGGGTTCTGAGTGCGCTGAACGTGGCTGTGCGCTTC
This sequence comes from Bacillota bacterium, assembly GCA_016287035.1. Taxonomy (GTDB): domain Bacteria; phylum Bacillota; class Clostridia; order Peptostreptococcales; family Anaerovoracaceae; genus UBA1764. Next base: position 4,972 of record JAEEVI010000220.1, on the reverse strand, counting down.
CGCGGAGGGATCGTAATCCGTCGCGAGAACGACGTTGCGGACCCTGCCGCTGACGCATCCGAACATGCCGACGTAATCTCCGGACGCGCTTATGAAGCTCACGTCGGTTATCACGTTGCACCTGCCGTCGTATTCGGCGCTGAACGGTACCGCCTCGGTCTTTCCTATCGGCTCCTGGCTGCTCACCCTGGACGTTCTGGTCGTAAAGCCGATCCAGTCGTAGAGAGTATAGTTGATGCTCCTTTCCTGGATGAAGCTCGCGGCCGCGACGAGAGGCGCGTAATCGTCGTGATACAGGCTCAGGGCGTTGAGCTGCCTTGGCGTGCGTATCGCGATCGCGGAGTCGTCGGACAGAGCCGGAGCGCCGGCGCCCTTCTCCGGGTGCAGAACGGTCTTGGCGAAGTGCGGGTTGAACCAGAAGACGTCCGGCTCGAGACCCGTGATATTCGAATCTATCGAGACCCGCGTATAGAAGGACCCTCCCGAAGGAGCTCCGTTCAGGGACTCCTTGGCGAACGGGTAGACGTGATATTCGGCGCCGCTGCTGTCGTTGACCCTGTAATACGGCGCTGTATCCATCCTGAGCGTCTGGACGGCGGAGCCGATGGTGACGGTGAGCGTTCCGGGTATCGGATCCGAAGCCTTGTATACGACGCCGTAGCCGTCTCCGACGACCGTTCCGGTGTCCTTGAGCGTCGACTTTACGTTGGCTCCGAAGAAGCCGTATGTGCCGTCATTGTATTTTTCGTAGTAGACGAGCGCGCCCGCTTCGAAGTCTGCCTGCCAGTCGCCGTAATGGCGGCTGACGCTGAGCCTCGGGAACGGATAGATGGCGAGGGACTGGCCCATCAGATTGTACGGGACCGTACCCGCGGTATCGACCTGGAACGCCGTACCGAGCAGAGCCTTGAGCTGTATGCTGCTGCGCGAGCCTATGCGTTCGGTCCCGGCGATATTGCGGCCGTCCGCGTTGCCGGGATTGAAGTAGAATACCGACTGGACATCGTTAAGGACGCGCGAGGTGCTCCAGAAGACCGGAGCGCTGAGAGAGCTGATGGTGTAGCTGGTCGCGCAGGAGCCGACGCTTCCGTTGACCATGCCCGCCGCGCTCTCGTCCGCGTTCTGGAAGCCCGCGGCGTAGCAGTTCGTTATCGAACCGGCGTTGCCGCTCGCGAGCGCGCCGGTGACGGCGCCTCTTATATAGCTTCCGGAATACGATCTGAGCATGGTGAGGGCTCCGGATCTCGAATAGCCGACGAGTCCGCCGGCCCTCGAAGAGCCGCGTATGACCGTTGCCGCGAAGCTGTCTGTGACCGAAAGCTCTCCGTCGAGGAGGCCGGCCAGACCGCCCGCGTTCGCGCCGCCGATCCATACGTCCTGCTCGGTCTTGTCCTGGACGTCGCTGCGGACGAGATATACCCCGCAGCCCGTGAACGCGTTGCCGCTGCCCTGCACTGTGCCCGCCAGAGCTCCGGCCGCTCCGCCCGCCGAGCTGACGCGCGACGCGGTCATCTTGATATTCCTGAGCGTCACGCCGCCGGAGATATGGTCGAACAGACCGGCGTTCCCGCTCCCGGACACGCTGACGTTGAGCCCGCGGATCACGAGATCGGAACCGATGTAAGTCTTGATATTATCGTTATCTATGGGCTTGAACGCGGCCGTGCCGTTCGCCCTTCCGTTGAAATAAGCGCCCGAATAAGTGTCGTGCCAGTCGGACGAGCTGTCGCTGTCGTTGAGGAACGAGACGTCGCTCATCTGGACCGCGGAAACGATCGACGGCGTAAGGCCGGAGGATCTGTCGAGGTTCTGCAGATGGCGCGCGCACATGATGACGGCCTGCCCTGCGGAGCTTCCGTCGGCGAAAAGGCTGTTCGTGACGGCAGTCGCGCTGCCGGGCTCGACGAGATGGTTGGAGCTGGACGCGGTGACAGTGATCGTTAATGCCGTGCCCGGCGTAAGGTGGTCGAGCAGCAGGCTTCCGCTGCCGTATACCGCGTCGAATCTTTTCGCGGACGAGCTGAGGTCGTCGAGAACGATGTCGCAAATGAAGGATCTGCCCAGCCTCGTCGCCGCGACGGTGCGGGTCTGGGTGTGCCCCTCGGCGTCCGAAAGGACGACGCTGAAGCTGATGTCGTTTATGCCTACAGGGGCTGTGCACTGGACGCGCGCGGAAAGAGTCTCCGAATTGTTGACGGAGATCGTGGGCTTGAGCGTAGTGGTGTCGCCGGTAGAGGAGCTGACGTCTCCGCCGTAATAGCCTACGCGGGCGCCGCCGGAGAGCCGCGAGGCTCTCGTCCTGAGGTTGTTATAGCGGTCCCAGTTTCCGGGATACTGAGATGAGAGATCCACGTCTTCGCTGTAGTAGACGGCGTAAACGGTGCCGGTGGAGGGTTCGTATTCGACGACCCAGGAGCCGGCGAGGAGATCGGCGCTGACCGAAGACGAGTTCATTATCTTCGCGGCCTGCGCGTTAGTCTTGAGGAGGTAATGCAGCTCGCGGACGACCGGATCGCCGTTCTCGTCGTAATCGACGACGATGTCGCTCGGGTATCCCGGAAGCGTCTGTCCGTCCATCGCGTACTCGTCGGCGTTGCCTCCGCTCCTGAGCCTTATGAGCTGGTTCTGAACTGCCAGATATATTGTCTCGGCCTTGGCGTCGAGCTCGTTCTGCCTGAGATCGCGCCTCATCTTCATGAAGTTCGGGACTAGGAGCGCGAGGAGTATGATTATTATCGCGACGACTATCAGCACTTCCGCGAACGTGAATCCGCGGTCGTTGGATCTGCGTTTCATTATCTATGTTCTCCTAAAGCGTCTTAAAGGCTCTCCGGGATGCGCGGCCGCCGGGGACGCCTTCGCTATTAATATCTTTTAACTAATTTATTCTATCAAAACCGCCCGAAAATTCAAGTCTTTCGGGACGATACGCGGCCGCCGGGCCGCTATTTCGGAGAACGGTCCGGGGCGTCCTGGGACAGAAAAAGACCCGGATGCGATGATCCGGGTCTTTAAGATCGAACTTGCCTCGCGGCGGAAGATCCGCAAGATCTCCGCGCGCCGGGAAGATCCCGATTAGTTGGTAACGGTCACGCCGTCGTCGATGGTGTAGGTGTCGGAAACGCTGCCGGCAGATACGTTAACGGTGTGATCGCTGACGGTGATGTGACCTTCGCTGCAAAGAGCAGCTATGTCCGCCTTGGAGATGCTTACGGTGCCGTCCCAGCCGTCGGCGACCATCTGGGATACGGTCTGCTCGGCTACGTACGCCCTGACGTTCGCGAGATCCTTGGCGACCTCGGCCCTGTTCGTCGCGCCGGAGAATACGGGGATAGCGATAGCTACGAGTATGGCGATGATAGCGACTACGATGAGCAGTTCCGCAAGAGTGAAACCTTTGTTGTTCTTTTTCATGATATGACTCCTTTTTTTAATGACCGATCAGCGGTCTGACTTTAAGACCCCTTCGGGGTCAGGAAAAACAATACCAAACAATTTTATAACACAATTTCGGATCGATGGCAATAGTTTTGGCTGACTAATGGCGTCACATCGCGCCGTACATGCTGAACATGCCGACGTAGATGGCTATGACTATGAATCCTGCGACGACTGCCAGACCGAGCAGCAGCGCCGGTTCGAGCTTCGCCAGGGCGGCCTGCGTCGCGAGCTCCAGCTCCGAATCGTAATAGCCGGCGATCGTCTTGAGAGTCGACTCGAGTTCGCCTGTCTCCTCGCCCACCGCGACCATATCGACGAGTATGTCGGGCATGAAATCGGCGTCGCGCATGCTGGCTCCGAGCGGATAGCCCTCCTCCAGTTTGACGGCGAGCTTGCTGACCTCGGTGTTCATGAAGTAATTGCTCATGGTCCTGCCCGTGATGCTGATGGATCTGGTCAGAGGCATGCCCGACGAGAGCATCAGCGCCATCGTGTTGGCGAACTCGCTCGCCGAAGTGAGCCTCATGATGTTGCCGACGACCGGCAGTTTCAGCGATATCTTCGCGAGGTTCATGCGCCCCTGCTCCGTCTTGCCGTAGATCTTGACGCCGATGAAAGCCGCTATGATGACCGCGGCGATCAGCAGCCAGTATCTGGCGAAGAACGTCGATATCGCGATGAGCAGCTTCGTGACCGCGGGCATCTCGGCGTTGTAGCTGTCGAAGACGGCCGTCAGCGCCGGAACGACCTTGACCATCAGCAGTATCACCACGGCGACCGCCAGGCACAGCACGAACGCCGGATACGCCAGCGCCGCCCGCACCTTGCCGGACATCTTTGTCTGCTTGTCGAAATGCTCGTAAACGGTCCGGAAAGATGTCGCGAGGTTTCCGCTCTGCTCGCCCGAGGCTATCGTCTCTATGAAGGTCGGAGGCAGAAGATCCGAGCCGCGCTCCGCGAAGCTCGAGGATACCGAGCGGCCCGCCTCCACGTCCTCTCCTACTTTAACGAGCATCTTGCGCAGATGCTTGTCGCTCATCTTGGCCGCTATGAGCTTTACCGTCCTGGAGGTGGTGACTCCCGAATTGAGTATTGTCGCGAACTGGCTGCACATCAGCAGAAACGCTTTTTTGTTGAGCTTCTTGCCGCCGATCTCCTTGTTGAGCAGGCCTTCGGCCTCCTCCTTAACGGGGGTGAGCTTGAGTATTATGCTGTAGTTCTGCTTGACGCGGTCAGCCGCGTCGAGCTGGTTGTACGCCTCGACTACGCCTGTCACCTTGCTCCCGCCGGGGGATTTCGCAACGTATTTGTATGTTACCAAAAGCAGTCACACCCTTTCGTAAGACATGCCGTCATATCGCGTTCTTTTTGACGCATTCCTTGTCGCGCGCGGTTTCGACAGCGGTATCGCGGGATATCGCGCCCGACCTTACGAGGCGCACCAGCGCCTGATCCATCGTCTGTCCTCCGATAGCCGCGCTCGTAGCGACCGCGTTCGCTATCTGGGGAGTATTTCCGGCCCTTATAAGGT